>DAISKX010000342.1:0-4816 GCA_036820725.1 Nitrospiraceae bacterium | reverse complement strand
CGAAGCGAGGACGGCTGTGGCGTAGCCGGGTGTCCACGGAATTGGGGGAAGGTCATGTTTCCAATAAAACTCATATTTCCGATATTCCTTTAGACTATCAGCCAGCCTCTCGTTCAGGTATCTAGCGATTTCAGCGTCAGACGCTCCCTTCTTCTTCAAAGCAATTGGCTCTGCTGATGTTCCCTTTTTCGGCCATGTCGGTATTCCATTTTTCTTCAAATCAACTAGCTCTGCCGATATTCCTTCGAGCTGATAAGGTCTCACCACTTTCCGAATCCCTTCCAGCTCTCTTTCCGCGCCTCTCAATTGCCTTGTCGATACTCCCCATGGAGGAATTCGCAGGTGCAAGTTAATGATGTCCATGTCCTCCTCATAGCTGAATATTATGGGGAAACCTTTGATTTCCTTTGGCAACTCGGGGTGTCTTGCGAGGAACTCACGGACCTTTCGCTTGCCATATTCGTCCTGTACCTGTGTATACCCTGCCTTCAACAGGTCCCCGATATCAGTGTCCGAAAGGCTTGAAAAATTCATGATAAGCAATTTTTCAAGACGGAGCTTTTCCTTGCAGTCCTCCCCCTCATCAACGGGAATCAGCCGAGAAGTGCCGTCCTCAAGAGTTTCGTAAACTTTTAACATGTTCGTGCCCCTGATATTATCCTAGTTGGACGATTAAGCGGAATGCGTTTTACAGGTGTAAATGATTGAGGAATCGCCCCCCCCCGCAACCAAGGTAACCAACGAATTACAAAGGGGTTGGCTGTCTTCACACGATCAACCCCTTTTTCTTTCCTGCCTGCAATTGTCCGCGTTTTGTCCGTGTTCATCATGGCGACCATGGTTTCTAGCCCATCGATTCGGCGCGCAGAGGCACGAGCGAGGAGGTAGAAGGCAGGCCTTCCACATACGCATCCGTCTTCAGCACTGCCTGTCGAATGTCGTTCTCCGAAATGATGTTGTAGCGATCGAACACGTTGCGAGTGTCCGGTGGCCGCTGATCTTTATCGCGACGGCGGGATCGCCATCCGCTCGCACCATGTTCCGCACTGCCGCGCGCCTCAAATCGTATACGAGCTTCCTTTCCAGTCCAACCATCCGGCAAGCTCGGGCCCAGGCTTTTCGAAAATCACGAAGCGGCTTCCCCTTCCGATGGAAGATCAGAAGGCAATCCAGCCGGCGGGCTTTCAACCGCCTTTCGATAATCGTTCGCACCTCGCCGGCCAAAGGCAATGACCCGTCCTCTTCGTGTCTTGGCAACTTTGGTTTCCCAGGTCAACGAGCGGATCTCCCCTGGCCGCATTCCCGTTCTATAAAACCAGTCACAAAAGTCCTTCAAACCGGTATCGCGAAGCTGCTGAACGACGGCCTGAAAATCAGCCCGTTCAAAGAAGCCTTGCCGTGCGTTGTCTTCAGGAAGACTCGGGAAGACCTCAAAAATATCTGAGGAATCTCGAAACCCGACTCCAGGTGCAAACCAGGAGGACAATGATTGTTGGCTTGGTCCGGTAGCAGCCTGGTAGCACTGTATAACGATTCGTTACATGAGCAGCTGAGCCACAGAACTACTCATCAAGGCACAGGAATCTGTGTGTCTCAAAAGCGTGGCGGAACACCTCGCTGGCGGATACAGCCCTCTTCTTGACAGTCCTGTTTTTCCAGTTGCCTTTCGAATAAAATATCCCTCAAAACGACTCCTACACACTGGCTGTCCTGTGCGGGGACACTCAACATACACAGGATCTGGAAGCCACAAAAGGAATGACGACATGGAATCACTAAAAGACCTGGTCGACTATGGCGTGATAGGCCTCTTGATCCTGCTCAGTGTCTGGGCGGTCGCAGTGGCCATGGAGCGGTGGATCTTCTTCAGGAAAATTGATCTTCGCCAGTTTCAGAATGTGCAGGAATTTGAAATCGCCCTGACCAAACGTCTGGTTGTGATCGGAACGGTGGCGGCCAACGCGCCCTATATCGGCCTGCTCGGCACGGTGCTCGGTATCATGCTGACGTTCCATACCATGGGCACATCGGGAACCATGGCTGTGCAGACCATTATGATCGGTCTGAGTCTCGCGTTGAAGGCCACGGCTGTCGGCCTGCTGGTCGCGATCCCCTGTGTGGTCCTCAACAACATCCTACGCCGGCAAGTGAACGTGTTGATCACGCGCTTCAAGGTGCTGCATGGAGCGTGAACTCAACGAGATCAACGTCATTCCGCTGGTGGATGTCATGCTGGTGCTGTTGGTCATCGTCTTGACCACCGCGACCTTCATCACGACCGGACAGATTCCCGTCGAACTCGCCAAAGCCAAAGAAGCCGGTGACCGGAAAGACGTGCCGCTCGTCATCACGCTCACCGCCGATGGAGGACTGTTCATCAATGACCAGCCGGTTCGCACCGATGGTTTAAAGGGACTCCTTGCGCCGCATCCCAAGGAGTCCTTGGTTCTCGTGCGCGCCGATAAAGAAACCGTCTTGGAGCGGTTTGTCGGGGTCGTCGATGAAGTCCGTGGCATGGGATTCAAGCAGGTGAGCCTCGAAGTGGTGCGATCATGAGCACCTATCCAATCGCCCCACCGTCCAACACCGGATGGTGCGTCACATGCAGCACGTTTGGTTCCGCAGACGAGGCCTGATTATGGTGGGCAGCCTCAAACGTTGTTTGAGCGCGTGGAGCACCATACGGACTCCCCCTGGCAGGCTAAACTGAACCATTGGGAAGGACGGGTGATTTTGCACCTGACTATTGAGCAACATGGAAACTGCTGAGTGCAGGATCGAGCAGACGTCCGGACATGCCATTCTGGATCAATATACCCTCGAGATGGTGCGAAAGGTGGTCACCCTTGGGGGTCAAACATTCGCTCGGTCAACGGGAAGCTCTCCTTAACATGTCATTTTCATATCGTTTGGACTAACCCCGGAACCCTTTCATTTCATGAGCACGTCATTCTTCAACAAGGAGGCATCGCATGACCACACGATCCAATCTACTTCGACATCTGATTCTTTCCGGTTCTGCTCTGACTCTGATGTTATGCCTGATAGGTCCGGGCGTGTGGGCGCAGCATAATGGAGAAAAGTCGTTTCACGCGGTGGTCACGGATGCGAAAGGCGTGGAAACGGATCTCAAGAACGTCCAGTTCTATTGGGAAGAGAAGGTCAGTGAAACCGCCTTTATTCCGCATGACCTGAAGCACCTCCCCGTGAAACGGGGAACCGCGACCGTCAACATCAAGTTCGACGGCATCAAGCACATCGACGTGAAGCCGGGACCTGAGAAGTCCCTGCCCCTCCTCAATGTGACGCTCGCCAACGGCAAGACCGGGGAGTTTCCTCTGGCGATCGACGGAAGTTTCAAGGGAGAATCGGATTTCGGACAAGTCGAGCTGCCGGTGCACGGCCTGAAAAAGCTTGAATTCAAGTAACCGAGACGCCGGCCCGGCATTCGACATTGTCCTATGAATACAGCCTGTGCGCAAGAAACCGACGTCACCACAACATTTCACAATTCACAGACCGCGGAGATGAAATGCAGTCATCGAAGTGGTTGTTCTGCGCTGCGGCGATCATCATACGACGTCCGCAACGATACTCGTTGCGCTGCCGTTGGCACGTGACACTGGCGCCGGCGCCGCCCTCCAGGCGTCAGATCGTCCTCTCTGCCGCAACGGGTAACTCCTCTCCATATTGCTGACCCTATTTTTGGTGCCCGTGGCCTGTACATTTCTTGCCGGACAGCTTCGCATAGCACACGGGGCTTTGACTAGCTCGCACCCTTCGCGCGAATGACTTATGCATAACGATTGCGTTGTCGAACACTCCCGAGCGACAATCTCGAATGCTACCTGGGCATTGCGATTGGTAAGCGCTGTGAATGCGGCTCGCTTGCCTATCTCTGCTTCTGCTCTGTCTCGCCGAGTCGTTTCAATTCTGTCTCGGCACTCAAACGAATAGCCGCTTCATCCTCGCGAGTGAACGTGGTGAGCACCTCTCTGTATAACTCCCGCGCCCTTTCCAGTTGATTCTGTTTCTCGTAGTTAGAGGCAGCCTCCCTCATGAGAGTCGCGGCAGTGCCCCGTTCACTACGTAGGAAGCCCAGCGATTCGATCCGAAAATCAGCAGACGAGGATGCACTCGTCAGGCGATCGTATTTTTCAGTATGTGCGAGTAGATCTTTTGCCGCCTGCACTTTCGCTTCGGGCGGTGATTCAAAATTCACGCGGTTCATGATGGCAAGGCCTTCGTTGAAAGTCTGCTGGAGCGGGCTAGGAGGCGCTGCACAACTGAAGAGGGAAAGGGTGAATGCGAGGAGGAAGGTTATGTACATAGGATACCTCTTTGTGTGTGTGCATGCTCAACGAAGATGACATACCAAAAGAACGGCCCCCCTGACTCGAACCATACAACGTACCTCTTAAAATGTTGTGGCTGCTTAGATTAACAAGCGTATCGGTGGAGGCTTTGAATAGCACGGCGCGGCATATTAGCACAGAGTCAGCCTGTAGCGATGCCTGGGCCACCGGAGGTCCTGTTGATTACATTCCTAGATCCCATAGTCGTAATGCCAGCACCAGAGAGTCCCCTGATGCATTCCATAAGGCCGGTACAATCAAGGACTCATTATTAGCCGCGGAGTACAATGCCCCAGATCCCAGGCTCTCGCACCGGACGAGATAAGGTAGTAGGAATGCTGGCAATTTCTCAGAAACAGAGAAGCCTTCAGCCCAAAGGACACGGTTTCTGAACCGGCGCCAGTGACAGCATGAAGACATTCGGGTAAGAGCAACTGTCTTACATGTCAAGCAATCTGCGC
>DAISKX010000341.1:0-4823 GCA_036820725.1 Nitrospiraceae bacterium | reverse complement strand
CGGTGTTGCTGTGTGTAGCCGTCACATACGGAGGACTATTCCAGCCGACCAAGAAAAAGGAGCGATTTGCAACCGTCGTCATCAATCGCACGGTGGTCGTCTGCGTGCTGATCGGTGTCGCGTATATCGGAATGGTGTTGGAAGAGCGGAAGACCAGGGAGGAGGCAGCTCGTGCAGCGCTGGCCCTGCAGACGGACAACTTGCTGCGAGCTAATACCCAACTCGTCGAAATGAAGGATCGTTTGAACCGTTCTGAGCGGCTTGCCGCCCTGGGACAACTCGTGGCGTCCGTGGCGCACGAAGTCGGCACCCCGCTGCATTCGATTGCATGGCATGTACATGCCTTGGCTGAAGAACCGGGGGTGACGTCCGACATGAAGAAGCGGATTGACATTGTGGATGACCAGCTCAACCGAGTCGTCCGCATCATCCAGGATTTGTTGTCGTCCACGCGGCAGCGTCGACCTGAACCGTCGTGGTTGCAACCCGACCTGCTGGTCCAGCCGGTTGTTGCACTCATGGAGCCCGCCTATCACGCGAAGAATATTACCCTACGTATCGAGCATCATCCCGATGCTCCGCTGATGTGGGCAGATGCAGAAAAAATCAATCAAGTCCTGGTCAATTTGCTGACTAATGCGTTGGCGGCTACGGACCCTGGCGGCAGCGTTACCGTCACTGTTGAGGGTCGTCCGGCAACACCCGAGGAGGCTGAAGCCGGGAGTTGTACGGGGCAACCGATCGATAGTGTTGGCTTGATGATTCTCAGGGATACCGGATGCGGAATGCCCCAAGAGGATCTGCGCAGGGCGTTTGAACCTTTTTTTACGACAAAAACGGTGGGGAAAGGAGCCGGTCTGGGACTATTCTTGAGTCATGAGACGGTTCTGGCACATGGCGGAACACTGAGTCTTGAGAGCGAAGTCGGTAAAGGGACAACCGTCACGGTTGCGCTTCCTGGCTTGAAGTCCAATCCAGTGGAAACAGGGTAAATAGATGGACGCGAAGATTTTTGTTATTGACGATGATGCGATTGCACGCGATTTGCTGGCCGAAGCCCTGACAAAGGATGGGTATGATGTCGAGGCGTTTGACAATGGCGCTATGGCCATTGCTCGCGGAAAGGAGACCAAGGTCGATCTGGTGCTCACCGATATCCGCATGGGCGTTGTGGACGGAGTCGCGGTGCTCAGGGAATTCAAACGATTCAGTCCCGATACCTCTATCGTGCTCCTGACAGCCTTCGGCTCATTGGAAGGCGCGATCGAAGCCATCAAGCAGGGGGCCTATGACTACCTGGCCAAACCGTTCAAGAAGGAGGAAATCCGGCTGGTGGTCCAACGAAGTCTTGATCATTCTCGTTTAGTGCGAGAAAACGCTCGCTTCCGGAGTGAATTGCGCACTCGTGAACCATGGACTCAGTTGGTGGGCAGTAGTCCCGCCATGTTGGAAGTCTATAAGCTGGTTGCCCGTGTTTCTGAAGGACGGAGCACCATCCTGATTGAAGGGGAGAGTGGAACCGGGAAGGAGTTGATCGCCCGGGCGATCCATTCCAATAGCCCGAGACGAGAGAAAACCTTCGTCCCTGTGAACTGCGGGGCTTTGCCTGACGCGCTTCTGGAATCGGAAATGTTCGGGTATGAAAAGGGAGCTTTTACGGGAGCGGTGGGAGCCAAGGCGGGCCTCTTCGAGTCGGCCAGCGGAGGGACGCTGTTCTTGGACGAAATCGGCGATCTCGGCACGGCCCTACAAGTAAAGCTGCTACGGGTCATGCAGGATCAAGAAGTCCGTCGGGTCGGGGGAACGACCTCGGTCAAGGTAGACGTGCGGTTGATCGCCGCGACAAATCGGGATCTCGCCGTTCTTGTCAAAGAAGGGAAGTTTCGAGACGACCTATATTATCGGCTGAATGTGGTACGAATTGTGCTGCCCTCTCTGGCTCAGCGGCGTGAAGACATTCCAATGTTGGCCCAACATTTCCTGCAGAAATTTTCCGGCGGAGCTCCTCACGTGAAAGGATTTCATAAGAATACTTCAGCTCTGCTGGAAAAGTACAACTGGCCAGGCAATGTCCGAGAGCTGGAAAATGCCATCGAGCGGGCAGTGTCCCTGAGTCATGGACCTTTGCTGTTGCCTGAGGATTTGCCGGAACCGCTACGTCAGAAGACCGAGCAGAACGAGGAAGGGGCGACCTCTCACCAGCTCGAATCAGACAGCGATGCACTCCTCACCCTCGACGAGGTGGAGAAACGGCATTTGGTTCGAGTCCTAAAGGAGACTCGCGGCAATAAAGTGAAAGCCTCGAAAATCCTGGGTATTGACCGACGCACGTTGTATCGGATGGCGGAACGGTTCGGACTTGATTTGGGCGACGACGCCGAAGAGAAATGACCTTTAGAGAATCTGGAGCGAATTCTTGAGTCGGCGTACCTGATTCGCCGCGCTCTGCGGGAGCGGTGATTCGGCGTCGGTCCAGGAATCCAGAATCCCATCCTTAGTCCGGGGGAATACCTGAAGTCGTAATCGTGTGAAGTCTTGTTCCAATGGAATGATCTTCGCTTCAACTCGGCTCCTTATCACACCAAAACGCCAGTTCAACAGCCAGTTCCACGGTCCTGCGATCTCGCGTCGGGGTCCCGTCGTGACGGTGTCGAAATTCTCCTCCTGAACCTCATAGCCACTCGAGCGCAGAATGTCGATGAGGGCACTTTTGATGCTCTCTGCGGGTGCAGGGAGCGTCAGGTCCATGACATCCTGGTCCGGCGCCGGATGAACGCCTGCACACCCTGCCCAACTGGTGACGGCACAAATAAGGAGAAGATACCGGAGCAGAATCATTTCGTCTTTTCGTCTCGCAGGCGGTACACCAGATGAGTATCGGTTTGCGCCACCCCTGGAATGGCGTGGATTTTCGCGAGGACGAGCTGGGTCAATGCATCCTGATGGGGAATCTCGACAATCGTGAAGATATCAGGCTTTCCCCAACAGGGGTCGATCTGTTTAATTTCTTTGATACCTGCGAGCGCCTTGACGACCTCGCCCGTCTGGCCCGGGAGGACATTGATCAACACGTATGCACGATCAGACATCAGCCGAGTCCCTCAACTATTGGAATGGACAAACATACGGGGGCGACTGTAAACGAACCGTAACGAATCGGTCACTGGTTGTCAATGTATGTGTGGGACTTGGTACGAGAGGTGAGATCTGTCTCGCAGCAGCCCGCTCGTTATCGGCTTTCTTCACTTAGGAGCAATGATGACCTCAACCGTGTACCCATCGCTTAGCATGGTCAATTCGGCCTCGAGGCCGCGGGGATTACCGATCCGTCCCTCGGGATCGTAAATAAAGCAAAACAACGTCTGGCAATCGGTCCGTGAAGAATAGGTGGCGGAATCGACTTTGACTTGGTCTGAGAGGTCGCGCACAGTGACGCCTGCCTTAGTTTTTTTGACGAGGATGACGGCCTTCTCTCGGTGGAGACGGTAGCTGGTTTGCGCCTTGCCCGTCGCATAGCTCGGACGCCATTCCTCCGGCTGGACCTCGTCAAACTCCAGGCGTAATAGCGCATGCATGAGGTCCTGCACATCATACTCATCTTCGACTTCCAGGGATGGCCGATCATCTTTCCTCACCCGAAGCTGTCGCGTGACGAGGTGAAACCGTGAGCAGATTCTGCGGACGACCTGAAGGGGGTCGTCACGGCGTAATTCTATGGTGTGAACAGGATTCGTTGGGTTATCTGAACGAATCAGAGAATCGCTGGCAGACGATCCAGATGATATTGGCGGATGCATTTCGGCTGCAGATGAGAGAGGCTGGGATGAGAAGACCGGTCGAGCAGGGGGGAGGTCCTTTGATGCTGTTGCGCTGTGGTCAAGGGATAGGGATTCAACCATTTGAACCGATGCAACAGAGGTGGCTGCGTCCTCGTTCTTATTGCTGACGATGGCTGCAGCGGAAATCGGAGATGGTGCAGACCGAGGCTGTGGCGCAGGGGTGTGGATGACATTCTCTGTCTCCAGAAGGGTATGAGGTATCTGGGGCTTAAAGGACTCAACTGGTTGCACGATGCCAGTAGTTATCGGTGGCGACGTGATTTGCTGAGGGATATCCAGGGTAGTTCGAGACGAAGAATATGGTGCGTCGGCTAAGTTGTCGGACTGGGGCGCCGGATGTGACGGTAGGGGTGTCGGATCCGAAACAGCCTTCGGTTCGTCCGTTGATGATGGGGCATGGCCATGAAGGCTGGTGATAGAGGGTGATGGCGATGAAGGCCCTGACGCAAGAGTATCCGGTTGTGTGGATGTTTCCGTGTCGAGAAATCTGTCTCCCTTAGCCGTACATGGACTCGAAACGGATGCCCCGGCAGACTGAATCGGAATCGCAACAGGTGAGGTAAGCGCTTCCGGTACAAAAGAGGACTGCTGTCCGCTGTTTCCAGCAGGCAGCGAGAGACGTGATGAGGAGACAGCAGGTGCTGTGAGGTTTGTTGTCATAGCGACCGAGAGGGTAACGGGAGCGGTCGCGGGAGTGGACGGTCCTAATGGAGTAATGGTGATTTGGGCAACATTCTGTGAGGGGGGGACGATCTTCAGCGCAGCCTTCTCACTGGATGGCAATGTAGATGGATCGGGTTGCAGAGGGAGCGGGTTCAGGCCAAGGAGTTCACGCTTCTGATTCTCGAGTTGCGCAACCAGTTTCTTGAGGACTGTGGTGGTCTGAGCGGATTCGACTCGGTTGTTCGTGCGCAGCTTATGAACTTTATGCGTCTGATATTCGTTCGATTTCTCTCCGAAAATACGCCGGATCGATTCCCTGAT
>DAISKX010000340.1:0-4823 GCA_036820725.1 Nitrospiraceae bacterium | reverse complement strand
GGGGGGGCTATGCTGAAGATATTGCGCATTCATCCAGAGCAGCTTGTCAGGATTGAATACCGCCGAGGACTTCTGCACGTGATCGAATGAAAATTTTGCGATCAATTCCTGGCGTTCAAAGATTTCCTGATCCCCGTGCGACCACCCCAGTCGCACGAGATAGTTCACCATCGCTTCAGGCAGGTAGCCCATCTCCTTATACGCGATGACAGACGTAGCCCCATGCCGCTTGGACAAGCGTGTCTTATCCGACCCAAGAATCATGGGCAGATGGCCGAACCTCGGCAGTGGGTATCCCAACGCCTGAAAGATCGGGATCTGCCGGGGTGTATTCGTGAGATGATCGTCACCTCGAATAACATGGGTGATGGTCATTAAGGCATCGTCCACAACTACCGAAAAATTGTACGTCGGATAGCCGTTCGACCGGAGAATGATGAGGTCATCCAATACATTGTTGTCGAACAGAACCCGACCCTTGATGAGATCGTCGATGACGGTCTGACCTTCTTGAGGTGCTTTGAACCGGAGCGCAGCCTCACCGGGTGAATCGGCGATACCAAGAGAGCGGCACCGTCCGTCGTACCGTGGAGAGAGGCCCTTGGCTTCCGCCTCTTTGCGGCGGGCTTCAAGATCTTCGGGCTTGCACACACACCAATAGGCCTTGCCCTGCTCGAACAGACTTACCGCATGTTGGCGGTACAGCGTGACCCGCTCGGTCTGTCGGAAGGGTCCCTCATCCCAATCCAAACCGACCCACCGCATTCCATCGAGAATAGCTGTGATCGATTCATCCGTCGAGCGGCTTTGGTCCGTGTCCTCGATACGGAGAACAAATCGACCCTGTTGCTGCCGTGCGAAGAGCCAGTTGAAGAGCGCCGTCCTCACCCCGCCTATATGAAGAAATCCCGTCGGACTAGGGGCAAAACGAACACGTACTTGGGTCATGGCAGCAATCTAGATTCTGGTAGGCGT
This sequence comes from Nitrospiraceae bacterium, assembly GCA_036820725.1. GTDB lineage: Bacteria > Nitrospirota > Nitrospiria > Nitrospirales > Nitrospiraceae > DASSBQ01. Next base: position 3,848 of record DAISKX010000340.1, on the reverse strand, counting down.
CTAGCTTTTCCTATGATGGGGGCGCTATCTATACCATGGTGTCCAGCTGATGTACAGGATGCGAGATTTCTCTCCCTTGCCGCATCGTGGAGAATTTTAATGGCTGAGAGTGCACAACCGGCTGAAGTCATTCGTATCACCGATCTTTCATCTCATGTGAGAGAACTGGTCCTCTCTCCCCTGGAGCATAGAGTCTCGTATCAGCCAGGCCAGTGGATTTCTCTCAAACTTCCCGTGGGTCAGAAGCCTCCTCTCAATCGCGCCTATTCAATGGCGGAGCCCGAAGTCTCCTCCGGCTACCTCACTGTGGTGTTTGACAGAGTTCCTACTGGACTCGGCTCACAATATCTTTTCTCGCTGAAAGTCGGCGACTGCGTGCCGCTATCCGGCCCCCATGGAAAGTTCATGCTTCCGCAACAGGAACATAAGCGATTCCTGCTGATCGGCCGCTATACCGGAATTGTTCCCATTCGATGTATGGCACGATCAGTTATTCCTTTGGGCAATTCGACACAGATAACTGTCATCGCCGCTGCTCCTAGTGAAAGCGAGCGTCTGTATCACGATGAGTTTCTGAACCTGGCTTCTCGACATTCCCATTTCCAGTATATGTCCACTATCTATGGTCACGACGTAAAGCAAGATGCAGCCGATGAGGTGCTTCGTGTCATTGACCTGGTGCAGCAATTCACAGGAAAACATCGCGACTTTATTCCGATGATTTGCGGCCTCAGAGACTTTGTGCGTCCCTTGCGAACCTATTTCATGGATGATTTGGGATTTGACCGGAAAGTGGTTAGGGTCGAGACGTACGATTGATTTGACGAACTTGCTGATCTGATGATCTGGCGATCTGGATGAGTGTGGTCCGCAAGACCGGTCACTCTCCCATCAACAAATCCAACAAATCAACAAATCATCAGATTCCAATTCAATGCCCCTCTTTAGCCAGGTTCTTGTTCACTGCGGGAATCTCAATCACCACGTCTGTTGTACCATTCGGAACGCACTGACATCCCAGCCTAGACTGCAAGGTCGTCACTGGAGCCTCGTCCAACTGGTCAAATTCATCGTCCGTCCCTTCGTTGCATGTCTCCAACCCCTTTTTGACGATGACGTGGCAGGTCGAACAGGCGCAGACCCCGCCACATACGTGTTCAAGATCTACTCCGTTACCCATTGCAAGGTCGAGCACGCTGCCAGGAAGCCCCGTCGGTCCATATGGGATCTTGTCCGGCTCTACAACGACTTTGGTTTCGTGCTTATTCGGCGCAATGAACGTAATTGTGTACGATTTCGTGGGTAATTCAACCTCGGCCTTATCGATATAAGGATTCGTACCTCCCATTTCCCCTCCCTTTCTACTAACTGTGCTAACCCGACTCGGCGGGCCTTGACAGTGTTAAGACCTCTGTGATACTTTTAATCCGACCCAATTGGTCGGAGATCATTATAGTCCCCGATCTAATGAATCGGCAATAGCGTTTATGCTGAAATTCTCAAAAAAAGCTGACTATGGCCTGATGGCCCTCCAACATATTGCATCGGTTCAATTCGGAGATGTCACTCGCGCGAGGGTCGTCAACACAAAAGAAATCGCCGAGGAATACAATATTCCGGTCGAACTGCTGGCCAAGGTTCTTCAGACACTGTCGAAAACCGGACTGATCGAAAGTCACAATGGTCCCAAGGGCGGATATCTCCTGGGTAAGTCGCCCCGCGAGATCACCATCGCACAGGTCTTAGAGAGCTTAGAAGGGCCACTCGGAATTATAGATTGCTCGCACGAAAGAGATGGAGACCAATGTATGCAACTGGAGCATTGCACCATCCGAACACCGCTGCTGAAAGTCCAAAGCAGTATTTATCAGCTTCTCAACAGTATGACGTTGCAGGACATGATGGGGGGTACTCCGCTCATCACCATTCAATCCGTCACGACAGAACAACAAGGAGTTGAGCGATGAAGTTTCCGATCTATCTCGACAATCATTCGACGACACCGATGGACCCTCGCGTGCTCGACACGATGCTGCCTTATTTTACTGAAAAGTTCGGAAATTCGGCGAGCCGAAATCATGCCTTTGGCTGGGAAGCGGAAGAGGGCGTGGAGAACGCGCGCAAACAAATCGCCCGATTGATCCATGCCGATCCCAAGGAAATCGTCTTCACGAGCGGCGCCACCGAATCCGATAACCTGGCCCTCAAAGGCGTAGCGGAGATGTACCATGAGAAGGGCGACCACATTATTACATCTTCGACCGAACATCGTGCCGTGCTGGACACAGCCAAGACGCTGGAAGCAAAACGCGGCGTGAAGGTGACCTATCTGCCCGTCGACAAATACGGGATGGTAGATCCCGAAGACGTGCGGAAGGCCATCACCGATAAAACCGTACTGATCTCGATCATGTTCGCCAATAACGAAATCGGCACGCTCAATCCAGTGAAAGAGATCGGCAAAGTCGCCAAGGAAAAGGGCGTATTGTTTCACTGTGATGCCACCCAAGGCGTGGGGAAGGTGCCTGTCAACGTCCAAGAGATGGGCATTGATCTCATGTCTTTTACCGCACACAAGATTTATGGTCCGAAAGGGGTTGGGGCGCTGTACGTGCGAAAGAAAAGCCCGCGCGTGCGCATTGCCGCCCAGATGGACGGTGGGGGCCATGAACGCGGCATGCGGTCGGGGACCTTGCCAGTACCGCTGATCGTAGGGTTCGGCAAGGCCTGTGAACTCTGCGAGCAGGAAATGACGGCGGAGGGTACGCGCCTGGCTGCTATGCGAGACCATCTTCATGCTAACATCACCAAGGCATTGGAAGATGTCTATTTAAACGGCCATCCCACCGAGCGATTGCCGAACAATCTGAATGTGTCGTTTGCTTACGTGGAAGGCGAGTCCCTGTTGATGGGGGTCAAAGAAATTGCCCTGTCTTCGGGATCCGCCTGCACCTCGGCGACACTCGAACCATCATATGTATTGCGCGCGCTCGGAGTCGGAGCGGAGCTTGCGCACTCATCGATCCGATTCGGCTTGGGTCGTTTTACCGTGGTCGAAGAGGTGGATTATGCGGCTAAGCGCATCATTGAAACGGTGAATAAATTACGAGAGATGTCGCCGCTGTATGAAATGGCTAAAGAAGGCGTTGATCTGAAAAACGTTCAGTGGGCGGCTCACTGACGAATAAGACAGAAAGAAGAAAGAGGAGGAATAAGACCATGGCCTATAGTGACAAAGTTGTTGATCATTTCAATAATCCCCGCAATATGGGCAGTTTTAAGAAAGAAGAAGATGGCGTCGGTACCGGTATGGTCGGAGCGCCTGAGTGCGGCGACGTGATGAAGCTGCAGATCAAGGTTCAGAACGACACGATTGTCGACGCGAAGTTTAAGACCTTCGGGTGCGGTTCTGCGATCGCCAGTTCGAGCCTCGCGACGGAATGGCTCAAGGGTAAGTCGGTGGAGGAAGCCTCCAAAATCAAGAACACCGATATCGTACAGGAGCTCAATCTGCCGCCCGTTAAAATTCACTGCTCTGTCTTGGCAGAGGATGCCATTAAGGCAGCGTTGGCTGACTATAAGAAAAAGGCCGACGAGAAAGTCGGAGAGTCAAAGTAAACTCTCTGCATACGCGACATGGAAGGAGACCCCGGTTATGGATACAACTGACAGCACTTCCACTCCTGCCGTGACACTGAGCGCGACTGCACTAAACGAAGTCAAGCGGCTCATTAACGTGCAAGGGCTCACGGAGGGGGGATTACGACTCGGCGTCAAGGGTGGCGGATGCTCCGGCTTGAGCTACACGATCAACTTTGACGATAAGATCGGTCAATACGATTCTGTGT
>DAISKX010000339.1:0-4824 GCA_036820725.1 Nitrospiraceae bacterium | reverse complement strand
CTGGTTAGAGTGCCTGCTTGACATGCAGGAGGTCAGAGGTTCGAGTCCTCTGCCGCCCACCAAATAATCAAACCGGACGCTTACGTCTACGCAGAGCCCTTGGGGCAGGATCATTACGACTTGACTGCCTATCCCTAGTTCGGTGATCACGGCGCTGCGGGCTCATGGATCTGAACCCCACTGATACACGTCTGGAGAGTTCCAAACTAGATAAACTGACCTCCTCTGGGAAAATACCCACCACTGATTGACATCTTGCGCGGCAGTAAAGTTGGCCGATCCGAGTAAGGTGAGCGTAAGAACGACGCCCGTTGGCGACTCGGTCGCACCGCCTGAAGGGTGAAGGAAGGACCGATCAGGTTAATGGTTCTTGTTCAAGGCCGTCTCGCGACGCAAACGACATCTCCTTTTTTAGCGGATACCATAGAAAAAGTAAACCGTCAAGGTGGACGTCTCGGTGTCGGGTTCAAAGGCGCACGGCGGCCTTTCGCGGCTCCTTACGGCCCATCCGAGGAGCGCTCGGATCTTTGTAGGGCTTCCGTCCTGTGCCACATTCCTTCTGGAATGGATGTCACAGGCCTTCAAGTAGTCGAGGCAGACTCGACTACTTCACCTGATTGGCCCGACTATGGACTTACGGTAACAGTACTGCTTGCGACCTCGTCATAATCCGCTGTCTGGCCCTTAATCTCAAACGTCGTAGTGGCAGTAACTGCAAACTTGTCGACGCCGGAGTCGTCGCCCGTCACAGTCTTCGGGAGCCCCGACAAAGTCGGATTCGACGAAATGGTGGTGGTCTCAAAGTCTTGTGTACTCCAGGTGACCTCAACGAAATCGCCGCTGTTCACCTGCTTCGGGTTCGCGTCGATTTCGACGCTAGGGCTAGTGCAAGAGGCGGCGATTAGAGCCCAAAGCACAGCAGAAGTCAGAATACAGGGCTTTAGGGAGTTCATCGGTCTCCTTTCATTCTTGCTCCAGCGTTGGGGACAACCAGGACGACGTGGGGCCAGGCCCAGGTCCGTTGGCGAAACTTGATTACAGCTGCTTACCTCTTCTGTCAACACGAGGAAGGTTCCTTTCGAGTTCAAAGGTCTTTGCCGTTCAGAGGAACGAACGCTCCGAATATCAAGAATCATCTAGTTCGACAGGGTCACAGTCCCCACTCAACACATACGAGTGAGCTATTTCCTCTCCTAAGAAGAGCTCCCGCGCGACCATTCGGATCGCCCCATCGTCGGTAGTTACGATCCCACCCAAGAACCACTCCCTGGGATCATCCAAATTGTGAAAGGTGATCAGGCGAAGCTTAGCTACTCGCGGGGCATTCACCGGCTCGGAAGTCGCGCGAGTGGACCACTCCCCCACGATTATCATCTCAGAAACCGGATCATGATCGGGCGGGTGTTCCGATTCATTGTAGAACTGTATCAACCCGGTGATCGAACCCTCGCTACCCGGCTCACCTTCCAGGGTGAGGTCAAGATTCGCGAAGAAGAGATCGTGTCCGCCCCCTCGCTTTTGCACGAGGCGGTCGACGTCGCAGCTAAGTTTCTCACTCGCTGTCTGAGCGATCGTCGTCCGGTGAACATCATCGATTTCTCCTTCGGAAGTGGGTCGGGCTGCTGGACTATTCACTTGACCACTGTAGGAATTGGTCCAGCGCATCGACTACTATACAAATGCGGTTCGATAGCCACAACGTACATCTTGACCATGGACAGTGACGCTGCAGAAGTAATAAGAAAGAGCATGCCCCGGACGGGGGCGTCAGTCGGTGTTCCAGGCCAGAGCGGGGAAGGCACGGGAACCGTGCATATACGATGAAGCGAGAGGCCGCTGAAGCCCCGCCCGGCTTGACAACCCGACTATAGCTGTGATATAGGTAAGCAAGAATTCCGGTTTCCCCCGGGCAACCTGCTTTCCGTCAGCGCAGAGGGGCGAAGTGCTTTCGCCACGCTTCGACCCTTCAACGGCCCCAACTGTCCTAGGGCTCGGACTGCTCGCCAAACACGTCCAGGTTCGAGGAGGCTACCCAATGATCACTCGACGCATCGCATTGTTGACGATTCTTATAGGGACCGCCTGCGGGGGAGGCGGCTCAGATGAGTGGCAGTTTCGGTTCACGTGCCTGCTGGGAGAAGGGGAATTCGAGGAAAGACGCGTCAGCATCCCTTGCGGTACGGGAGCAGGTGCGGCGTGCAATTTGGAACAGGCCGAGCAGCTTGCTAGGCAGCAGGTCCCCGAGACCTGCGGCGGCGTTCAACCCGCCGTGGTCGAGCCGACGGAATGCCCCGGGTGTCCAAGCGAGTGAAGCCTGACTTTTCTAGGTGTCTAATAGGACGCGAGTAGAAGCCGAAGGAAACAGAGGTACCACAGTCACTAAATCCAGCAGTGACTAGAAAAATGCAGGGTCGGGTCCTTCCACTCCACACGCGTGGTCCCTATGAATTAGCTCCCCTCGCGAATCTTTCCGATGGCCAGCGAGGACTCCCCAACCTGCTTCCGCTATTCAACTCATCGGCCCGAGTTGCTTCTCCTGCGGTCTTCCCTCCCACCTGGAACATGCCCAAAGGAGGTCTGGCATGAACGCTTCTCAATTCCTCTCCTGGATACCGGGATGGCTCGGTTTCCTGCTTCTGATCCTGGTCGGTGTGGCCATGTTGATCAATGGGATAGCGAACTCCGATCTAGACCATGTAAATCGGGTGGGCTTCATCGTATTCGGAATCTGCGCTCTCCTCGTAGGAGCCTTCTCGTGGATCGTCGGAGCGACGTCGAAGATCAAGGGGAGAGAGGGAAAGGTGGGGATTGGCGTCGGCGTTGGGGATATGCCGTGGTGGGCCTGGATCGTGGACGTCGCAATCGTGGTGATTTCCGTGGTGATCTTCATAGCGCTCAAATGACGCCAGGATCGAGATCCAGCAACCAATGGAATCTCTCCCGTTGCGTTCCGTGCCCGACTCAACCGACCTGGGCTCATGAAGGAGCTCGTCGTTTATCTAGGAGTCTCGGCGACCTTTCTCCCTTTCTTGATGTTCGTCGCGCTCGGCTGGCCCGGCGACGCAGACTCCTGCGTCACAGAGGTGACGGACGATGCCGACAACACCTGCTTCTGCGAGGCGTTCGACCCCGACGAGATCGGAGACTCCGGCGTTCGTCAGCCGTTCAACACCTGGTCGAATGTCTACAGCCTGGTGACCGGCGGGATCCTGGCTCTCCTCGTCTACCGAAACCGCTCCGCAGTCTCATCGTTCCGCAGCCGCATGGGCGCAACGGACGTATTTCCGCTGACCTATATCGGGGTTGTGGTCTTCCTCGGCCTCGGGAGCATGTGGTTCCACGCCTCGCTCGTCGAGTGGGCGGGAGTGCTCGACAACGTTTCCATGTACACGTTCTCGAACTTCATCCTCTTCTACACGTTGACCCGCCTCGTCGACGACAGTCGGATGTTCTACGTGGGATATCCCCTAAGCGTCGTGGTTTTCACGGTCCTGAATGCGACGGGTGCGGAAGGTTTCGCCCTCATCTCGGCAGTCGTTTCGATTTATGTAGTGCTGGAACTTTATATCGCGCTGTGGATGCCCGGAGCCCGCACCGATTTGGTCGGAGCTCTCGCTTTCTATACGCCTGCATTGGTCATCCTCGTAGTCGCCATCGGCATCTGGGCTGCCTCTCAGACCGGCGGTTCCTTGTGCGATCCGGACTCGTGGTTTCAGTGGCACGGCATGTGGCACATGATGGCAGGAGGATCGGCGCTCCTGCTGTATTTCTACTGGCGCCGCGCACCCCGATAGAGTCGATGATCGTCTGGATCTCCATTGGCGGGTGATCCGTGATTCACGAAGTGGATGAACGCCTGCGCGATTGGGTGAAGAGTCTCGACAAGGTCTTGGAGGTCAGCTTGGGGCCGCCTACCGACGACGCGACCGGCGAGGGCGTGAGTCTGTATCTGCTCGATCTGCGCAACATCCAACCGGCTCGAACGGGGCCTCGCCCACCACAGCAGATCGTGCTCAGATACCTGGTGACTGTGTGGGGCGAGCAGCCGGAAGACGCCCACCGAATCCTCGGGGATCTCGTTTTCTCAGCCATGAACGCACCAGAGTTCGAGATCGAGAGCGAGCCCATCGATCCACAGTTGTGGTCGGCTCTCGGAGTAGCCCCGCGGCCGGCTTTCGTAATGCGGGTTCCTTTGAGAAAGGAGAGACCGGCAAAAGCAGCGCCGCTGGTCCGCGAGTTCATGACAGTGGATGTCGAGCCGATCACGTCTTTGCGAGGCATGGTGCTGGGCCCGAGGGACATCCCGTTGCCCAACGTACGTGTCGAACTGCCATCGCTGGAAATGGTCACTCGCACGGATCGGCGGGGGTTCTTCCTCTTTCCCAGCATCCCTGCGTCGCAGGGTCCGCGCAGGCTGAGGCTCGAGGGCAAGGGACGGGCGATCGACGTCACGGCGGAGGTCGGGGATGACCCGATCGTGATTCGCTTCCAACCACTGGAGGAGTAGCATGCCAACGTACATGACGCCGGGGGTCTATATCGAGGAAGTCTCCACCGGGGCAAAGCCGATTCAGGGTGTGGGGACGAGCACGGCCGCGTTCATTGGATCAGCCCCGAACCCTCGGGCACACCCCGATGAGGCGGTGGCGATCAACAACTGGTCCCAGTTCCTTCGAGAGTTCGCGGGTGAGAAGGCGACCAGCACCAACCTGTCCCACGCGGTCTACGGCTTCTTCTTGAATGGGGGGAGACGCTGCTTCGTGGTGAATCTCGGCACAGACGTCGCCTTGTCGGGTTCCGGCACTCGTCGCAGGGGGGTGCAGC
>DAISKX010000338.1:0-4828 GCA_036820725.1 Nitrospiraceae bacterium | reverse complement strand
CATCTGTCAAGACATCCGGCGTATTGGTCACCACGATGTGTTTGCGTGCGGCGGCCTGGAGGTCGATATTGTTATACCCCACCGCATAATTTGCTAAGACCTTGAGACCTGTCGCCTGAGCCAACATGAGTTCAGTGATGGGTTCGGTGAGGGTACAGATGGCCCCATCGGCCGCACTGAGACCTGCACGGAGCTGGTTTTCTGAGGGTGGAGTATCTTCCGGAGCGTTGATCAGATGAAACCGTTCGCGGATCGCGGTCATCACCGGATCGGGGAGCAGCCGTGAGACATACAGAGCAGGCAGGGACATGGTCGTTCCCAAAGTCGCGCGCATCTTACCGGATCACATCAGCGCTCGTGAAGGGGTGATCGTGAAGCTGCGAAGCCCGTCAACCGTCAGGCGTCATTCGTAAAGAAGTGGGGCGCTATTCTTGATTCTCGGGTTGACGACTGACGTTTGGCGATTGACGGCGCTCCGGTACACGAACGTCGAGAACAAGACTGGCGGGCATTTTCAACATCCTGCTACAATGCGTTCCGCTCGGTTATCATACACAATGCCCCTTATTCTTCCCCAGAAGACCAGTACCGTTGCCGCGGATTTACGGCGTCTGCTCGGCAGCGACAAGGTCAAAAACGACGCGCCCTCGCTGACGGCCTATGCGGTGGATGCCAGCATCTATCGGATGACGCCGCAGGCGGTGGTGCTCGTCGAATCGGAAGGCGATATCGAGCGAGTAATCCGCTATGCCGTGGCTCACGGTATTCCGCTGACCCCGCGCGCCGCAGGCACCAACCTCACCGGATCGGCCATCGGATCAGGGATTATCCTGGATGTCTCGCGGATGAACCGCATCATGGAGGTCAATCGGGAGGAACAATGGGCGCGGGTCCAACCGGGTATTGTCCTAGCCGAACTCAACAAACAGCTCGCGAAGACCAACTTGATGTTTGGACCGGACCCGTCCAGCGGCGACATGTGCAAATTGGGCGGCATGCTGGCCAACAATTCCTCCGGTCCCCATACGCTCCGCTACGGGTCCGTGAAGGACAACGTGCACAGCCTGCGTGTGTGTCTGCAATCCGGGGAATGGCTCGATGCGAACTCGTATAGCCTGATCGATACTGCGTGCGAACGAGCGCTGTCAACGCACGAACCGCTCCGCCGGGTCATGACCCTCGTGCGGGAGCACAAGGCGTTTATTCAAGGGAAACAACCCTCCGTCAGCAAGAATAGCTGCGGCTACAACCTGTTTGGTCTTGCGGATGGCTTGGATCTGGGCCTGTTCGATCTTCCCAAGTTATTCATCGGCAGCGAAGGAACCCTCGGGGTGATCAGCGAAGCGAGGGTGCGGCTTGCCGTTAAGCCCGCCGTCGCGTTGACGACCTTGATCCACTTCCGCCATCTGGAGGAGGTCGGCGAAGCGGTTCCGCAGCTCCTCGCGCTCAAGCCCAGCGCACTGGAGGTCATGGATGCCAACACGCTGGATCTGATCGGCCGCCAGCGGCATGGCATCCCCGAGCACTCGGCTGCGATGCTACTCGCCGAGTTGGAAGGGGTGACCGATGAAACAGAGCTCAAGCAGCGTGCGGAAGAGATGGCCGCCATGTGCCGTCGGTATCGGCTGGCGGGTGAGTTGACCTTTGCCTACGATCAGGAGCAGCGCGATCAATTATGGAAGGCCCGCAAGGCGCTCTATCCCACGCTGTACCGGTTCGATCCGCTCAAAAAACCGATCAACTTCGTCGACGATGTGGTCGTCGGCGCGGATCGCATCAGCGAACTCATCCGGTATTTGGAAGACTTCTTTGGCGGGCAGAAGACTCCCGTCGCGATCTTCGGCCATATCGGCAACGGCAACGCCCATATCCTGCCGCTGCTCGATGTGAACGACCGGCAGGATTTCAACAAGATGGTCGACGCCTATTACGAGGTGCACCACACTGTGCTGAGCCGATTCGGTGGATCGATCTGCGGCGAACATGGCGACGGCCGGATCAGGGCTGAATATGTGCGAAAGATGTTTGGGGAAGAACTGTACAGTCTCTTCGTTCAAATCAAACAGATGTTCGATCCGTCCGGGGTCCTGAATCCCGGCATCAAGATCAGCGAAACATCGTTCACCGAGCACATCGACTACACGAGGTTGTCAAAATCCTGCGCAACTTGTGCGAAGTGCAATTCGGTCTGTCCCGTCTATGATGTCTTTCAATCCGAAGATATGAGTTCGCGCGGCTGGTTCGAGATCGTCACGGCCAAGGACTATAGCTACCTGGATTCCAAGCGGGTGGTGGAAGCCTGTCTGAACTGTAAGTCGTGCCGCACGATCTGTCCCGCCGGAGTCGATGTATCGGATCTGATTCTCAAGCGGAGAGCCGAACATCCCAACCAGGCAGCAGGCTGGATGTTCAGGCTGCATGCCCGTCCGGCAATATTTGAACCGATCCTTAAGCTTTTAGCCAAAACACAGCCATGGTGGGATCGACCGGCGCCGCGCCGATGGCTTGCGCGCCTCGCGCAACCGTTTCTCAGCCGGATCGCAGAGACCGCGAGGCTGCCGGCTGAAATGGCCCTGCCGAAACTTGCCACCAGGCATCTTCGTGACCGGCATCCGGCGCTGGTCGAACGGGCATCGTCGACCAAGCAAGGAGGAGTCGCCTATTTCCACGGCTGCGCCGCAAATTATTTTGACGATGGAGTCGGGGATGCGGTCATCGGCGTTCTCCGGAAACATGGTGTTGAACCGGCACTGCCGCCTCAACGGTGTTCCGGCACGCCGATCGAAACCTATGGGCACGTCGACATCGTCAAGCAACATGCGCGGTTCAATCTCGAGTCATTCGCACGATACGACACGGTCGTGACCGGCTGTGCCTCCTGTCACCTGATGCTGAAGGATTACGCGAAGTTGTTTCAGAATGAGCCGGAACAGGTGACGGCAGAGCGGTTGTCGAAGAAGGTCGTGCATATCACCGAGTTTGTCGCCCAGGCCAAGGTCAAACCGCCCATGGCCCCAGTGGAAGGAGAGACGCATCGTGTCACCTATCATTCATCCTGCCATCTGCGAGCAGCGGGGGTAACCAAAGAGCCGCGAAAGATCCTGTCCGAAATGCCGGGCGTGAACTATGTCGAGATGCAGGATGCCGACCGCTGCGCCGGCGGAGCCGGAACGTATCTCGTCAAGGACTATGAGACCTCTCAAAAGATTTTTGAACGGAAGCGGAGCGCCATCGAACAAAGCGGAGCGGACACGGTCGCGACGAGCTGTCCTGCCTGCATGATCCGGCTGCGAAACGGGTCGGCTCCAGGTGTCGCGGTAAAACATGTCGCCCAGGTTCTCCAGGAGGCCTATGAAGCGGCAGATCAAACGCCGCGAGATCGACCGCAGGCATGAGCACCGCATTTCGCTTTCGCAAGGCCGATCTCATATTTGTCGCGGCGGCACTTGCCGTGGTGGCGGGCGTGACGATGCTCCCGACCCCGCGCGACCGCAACCCCATGATTCCGGCCGATGCCGAACATCGGGCTTTGACCGGTGAGAAGGACTGTCTGAATTGTCATGTGCCGGCGGGGAGCCGACCGCTTCCCGTCAAACACCCGAAGCGGCCAGACTGTTTTCGTTGCCACGCGCGACAATAGACTGAACGGATGATGAACAAAGAGGAGAGGATTCCATGGTAACCGTGCTGATTCTAGGACTGACCTTGCGCGACGCTGTCGGGGAGCCCGACATGGAACTAGACGTGACGGGCGATACGACGGTCAAACAACTGCTCGATGCGAATCAAGACCGGCTGAGCGAGGTGATGACCTTCATCGGCAAGGGTGAAGTGCTCGTGACGGTGAATAAGAAGATCGGCGCCCTCACGTCTGTTGTGAAGGATGGCGACACCGTCAAATTCTCGCACCAGTCGAATCCGAGCTCTGACGGCGCCCGCTGGCACAACCCCTGACCCCGGATTATCCATGGACGCTTCTGCTGCAAATGCGGATACGCTGTTGCACCAGGCGTGCTCATCCCTCGGTCGATCAATGTACCACGGTGGGTACACCCTCTCTCCCTCGAGACTCTGCTTGCCCGGTTCACGACGCGTCTCCACATTTTCGCGACGAAGTGCCATGAATAACCCGGGGTCACCGCGTTTGATGGAAGAGTGATTGAGATCCTCGATTCCATGCTGTACCTCACTGCCGTGTCATTGCCATTTCGGGACGAAGCGCCATGAATAGCCCGGGTCACTGGGTGTAGATTCCGCCGCGATTGCGACCCTCTTGAAGAGTTGTTATCCTCCCTCAGGCGCTTCCCAACACTTCCGATGGAATTGTCCCAGGAGAAAGACATGACCGATGCAACTATCACCTGTCCGAGCTGCAAGGTGGAGATCAAGCTGACTGAATCACTGGCGGCTCCGCTGATCGACGCGACGCGAAGGGAATACGAACGACGTCTCGCACAGAAAGATGCGGATGCTGCCAAGCGGGAGGCCGCGCTGCACGAACGCGAGGAGGCCGTGGCCAAGGCCAAGGAAGGCATCGAGCAACAGGTATTCGAGAGACTGAATCAGGAGCGGGCAAAAATCGTGGCAGAGGAGGCGAGGAGAGCGAAGCTGGCCTTGGGCAACGATCTCGATCAGAAAACAAGGACCATTGCAGAACTTCAAGAGATTGTCGAACAACGTAATACCAAACTCGCAGAAGCCCAGAAGGTTCAGGCCGATCTACTCAAGAAGCAGCGCGAACTGGATGATGCGAAAAGGGAATTGGATTTGACGGTGCAGAAGGGCATCCAGGAAGGCCTGGCCCTCACACGCGAGCAGGCTAAAAGAG
>DAISKX010000337.1:0-4843 GCA_036820725.1 Nitrospiraceae bacterium | reverse complement strand
TTGACCGTCCTCCCGACTCTATGGTTTCGGAATACGTGGTCCTGGGGACTCGACGTCCGGCGGCCGCGTCTCAGGATGGGACAACCGGTGACCGACCTCAGCGTCGTGGAGTTCAATCACGAGTACTATGGCTACCGGCGTCTCCTCTGCGAAGGCGCTCCCAATGTTTTGTTTACGGAGAACGAAACAAACACCCGGCGTCTCTATGGTGATCCGGAGGGGAGCCGGTATGTGAAAGACAGTATTAATGATTATGTCGTGCTTGGAGACAAGGAGGCTGTGAATCCTGATCATATTGGATCGAAGGCTGCGGCTCATTACATCCTCAATGTACCTTCCGGTGGAAGCGCGACCATCCGATTACGTCTGACCGACCAGCGGGATAATGCCGCGCTGACTGTCCAAGATTATGAAACGGTGTTCAAGCGACGGGTGCAGGAAGCCAATGAGTTCTATGATAGCCTGGCGCCGGAGGATCTCTCCGAGGACACACGGAGCGTGCAACGTCAGGCCTTTGCCGGACTGCTGTGGACCAAACAGTTCTATCACTATGACGTGGACCGGTGGTTGAAGGGCGATCCTGCCGGCCCTGAACCTCCTCGCGAGCGTCCACGCGGTAGAAATGCCGAATGGACCCACCTCTATAACGCCGATGTCATCTCCATGCCGGACAAATGGGAATATCCCTGGTATGCGGCCTGGGATCTGGCCTTTCATTGCATCCCTCTCGCGCTGGTGGATTCCACATTTGCGAAGGATCAACTCGTGCTGATGCTCCGCGAGTGGTATATGCATCCCAACGGGCAGATTCCCGCCTATGAATGGGCATTTGGTGACGTGAATCCACCGGTCCATGCGTGGGCCGCCTGGCGGGTCTACAAAATTGAGAAAAAGCGGAAGGGGACGGGGGACCGGGTCTTTCTCGAACGCGTATTTCACAAGCTGCTGTTGAATTTTACCTGGTGGGTCAATCGGAAGGACACCGAGGGTAAGAACATCTTTCAAGGTGGATTTCTCGGATTGGACAACATCGGCGTGTTCGATCGCAGTAAACCGTTGCCGACGGGGGGCCATATCGAGCAGTCCGATGCGACCAGTTGGATGGGGATGTACTGTCTCAACATGCTCATGATTGCGCTGGAACTGGCCAGGGACAACCGGGCTTATGAGGATGTTGCCAGCAAGTTTTTCGAACATTTCGTCTATATTTGCCGTGCGATGAACAATATCGGGGGAGAAAAGATCGAATTGTGGGACAGGGAGGACGGCTTTTTTTACGACGTGCTGCACCTGCCAGGCGGGAATACGTGCCATATGAAAGTTCGGTCCATGGTCGGGTTGATCCCGCTGTTTGCGGTGGAAACGTTGGACTCGGAACTCATCGACAAGCTGCCGCGCTTCAAGCACCGTATGCAGTGGTTCATCGAGAACCGGCCGGATTTCAGCAGCCATGTCGAGACCCAGACGGAGGACGGTGGCGTCCGTCGTTTCCTATCCTTGGTCCATCGCCATCGGCTGGCGAAAGTGTTGCGGTATATGTTGGACGAATCCGAGTTTCTTTCCCCTTATGGAGTTCGCGCCTTGTCGCGCTACCACAAGGACCATCCCTATGTCCTCTCAGTCATGGGAATGGAACATCGGGTCGATTATGAACCGGCGGAATCAACAACCAGGCTCTTCGGCGGGAATTCGAACTGGCGCGGCCCTGTGTGGTTTCCCGTCAATTTTCTTATCATCGAATCGTTGCAAAAATTTCATTACTATCTGGGTGATAGTTACAAAGTGGAATATCCGACCGGATCGGGCATCACACGTACCTTGGCAGACGTGGCGGCCGAGTTGTCGCGCCGGCTGACAAAAACCTTCCTGCGTGATGCGGATGGACGCCGGCCGGTATATGGGGGGACCAAGAAATTTCAGCATGACCCTCACTGGAAAGACCTGCTGCTCTTCTACGAATATTTTCATGGCGACAATGGGGCAGGGCTGGGAGCGAATCATCAGACGGGGTGGACGGCCCTCGTTGCAAAATTGATTCAGCAAAGCGGAGAGTGACCTGGGCAAAGCGCATGTCCCGCGTGCGCGGGGTGGATGGGTGCGATAGGCAGAGCGCACGTCTCGGGCAATCGGTTGCAGAGCAACTGGGGGACGTGGCGGGGAAGGAACATTGCGCGGGTGGGCGCGTCTCGGCGCTGTCGGGGTGGGCGGGTGAGATGGTAGGCGTCAAGCGATGTTCGGAAGCGATTACTGAACGCGGAATCAACTTAAGCCCTTCGATGGACAGGAGAGGGCTCGCACTGGGCCTTCAGAACTAGAGGCGACCCTTTCGGTGCGATCGACTTTCATCACGCATCGTGCGGTTCCTGCATCCCCCGCACGGTTGCCATTCTTGCTGCCAATCTTGACAGCTGAGGTTGGCTTACTGTAAGAAATGAGGCTCGCAAACCATTGTCCTATGAAACTCGTTATTACCTTACTGATCGTAGTGCTCGCCGGTTGTCAGGTATTCTCCAAGCCGGAGGAACACCTCTCCTCACCCCCTTCCGTAATGTCCCTATGGGATTTGTATCGTGACTGCCAAAAAAACGGCGATGTGGAGGTCGCACTCTTAGCGGCCCAACGGCTCCGACGGTCGGCGGATACGCATGTGGTACCGACCGCCGATTTGCCCGGTGGGCTTGATCGGTTGGTACGAAAACAGCCCGTTCGGACTACTGTCGACCCCAAAGCGATGGCCGCTTCTTGCACCTTGCAAGCAGCTCGGGCGAGCTTAGATGCAGGGCGGCATAAAAAAGCCGAGCAACTCCTCCATTCCCTCGTGCGCAGTTATCCGGAGATGGAATACGCTTTTTACGTGGAACAGGCTAAACTCTGGATGAGGGATCTTCCGCAATCCTCCAACTTCGAATCCGTCCACCACCCGATTTCCAGCCTGTAGTTCAATTCCTCTTTATCCAGGCTTGTTGCATGGCTGCCCCTCATGGGTTGCCGGTAGTGGCATCATCCGGCTTTGGTGTTCGACCTTTCCCGGAACAAGGCGAGCCGATCGCACGTTGTTGTAGAGCAGGTCAGTCGTGAGCGTCATCGACTGGGCGAGGTCGCGCTGCCGATAGAAACAGAAGACGTGTTCCCTCCCCTGGATCGAGCCGGTCACCACCTACGGATGAATGAATGACCCGGGGCGCTACTCCTTACTTATCCCACTATAGCTCGTCTAGAAGCCCAAGGTTCTCTTATCCTCTCTTATCCTCTCTTATCCTGCACCGTTCCGGCAGGTCTTCGGCTCCCTCGCCAGGAGGGGTGCGACGGGCACGTCGATCCATGCCGTTCCTTGCTGTCGTTCCAGTTTGGCGAGAAACATCAGGCCGAGGCCTGTCCGCCCGCCAGGCACCTCAGACGCCGACATCCACACCATGCCACAACCTTCTTGGGTAAATTCGATCTTGCCGATATGCCAACCCGGTATCAGCTCATGAGATTGCACACGGACCGTCGTGCCGTAAGGTAGCGGCGGTTCTCTTGCAGCCAGAACCAGAGACACACCGAGTACGAGAGAACAGATACCAATCAGACCAACGACGCGCATGGTTCACCTCGCTGAGTGTGGACGTTGGGCGATATCATCTACAAGTTGTCGTATTGTAGCAAGGAGAAGTTCTCAACATCATCATCGAGAGATGTGGGTGGCGTTTCGCAGCAAAAGGAAACCAGGAGGTTCCTTTTTGTTTCAAGAGATACCCGCTTTCTTCTAGGTGATACTCCGGAATAATTCATTGTTTCGGGCATGTAGAGATGTGAGATGAGCAATACGTCCATTTTCTCAGGACGTAATGGGGACACATCAATTCTTTGAGATCAAGGGTACTCCCTAGGGGCTTATTTTGTTCGACATGACCTATAACAGGATACGGAAGGGTGTTTCATGTAGGGCCATCGAATCGGCGATTTATCGGGAGGTGGGTCATGTTGGCCATCGAATCGGCGATCTATCGGGAGTTGGAGTTCTGCGACCATCGGGAACTTGAGGATATCGTTCTATCACTCAAAGAATTCAACCAGAAACATATTCTGTTGGAGGTCGATAGTCTGGTGTGCAAGGGGAAACTAAAATTCGAGCACCGGACGCCGTTTCGCTATATTGTATCCTTACCTTGAGTCGTGTGCGCTCGCAGTCATAACCGATTCTGACACCTGTGTCGCGGGGCGATTCTGTTGCATCCTACGCCCGCTCTGCGAGGCGACTTCTGTCGCGCCTTACGCTCTTCCGGTGTGTCCATGTTGACAGCCGTCTTACTCCTCCGTACTCTCCACATATAGCGTCATCATTCGCCTTCTTGACTCATTCATCATGGAAGGAGAGAGCATGGGCATCTGTAGAGAATGGAGTCGATTTCATCGATGTCACAAATGGTTGCTGTTGGCGGCGTTGATTATGTTGCTGGCCGGCCGTACGTATGCCGCCGATGAACTTCCAAAGGAGTCGGTCCTGCCAGTATCCTTGGCCACGAAAGCCGTTCAAGCAGCGGTTGATTTTTGTAAGAAGGACGGCTATCGCGTCAGTGCCTCGGTCGTCGATCGGGCAGGCGTGCTACGAGCGATGATGCGTTCTGATGGAGCCGGCCCGCATACGATCGAGAGCAGCCGGAAAAAGGCGTTTACCTCGGCTACCTTGAAACGTCCCACCAGCGATCTCGCCGACATGATCGCGAAAAATCCGGCACTCCAGGGACTTCGGGATATGGACCATAATGTTTTGATGCTCGGTGGTGGACTTCCGATCGAAATGAACGGCGAAATGGTCGGGGCAATCGGAGTCGGCGGTGCCCAGGCGCGCATCTGGACG
>DAISKX010000336.1:0-4845 GCA_036820725.1 Nitrospiraceae bacterium | reverse complement strand
CGATCTTGTAGACCACACGCCCGTCGTCCTTGCCCATCGTCACTTCCACCGGCTTGCCGGGCACTTTCTTTTGGGCTGTTTTGAGCGCTTCGACCATCGTGACACGCGCCTTTTCGCTGAGCTCTTTATCTGATTCAAAGAGCGCCCGGCTGGCACGGTGGATAACGTTACACACAGAGAGCGATGCTTACGACCGATTTCATGGGCTCCTCCTTTGATCCGTTGTTAATGATGCGCGCTGGTGGACTTCGGCTGGTGAAGATTCCTTATGTGGACTTATCCTACCTTCTCCCTTCGCAGTGAAGGCTGCCACTTTGGCAGGACAGTACTGGCATAATGAAGGTGCCTGCTTTGGTTGTGCCCACCCCGGGGCAGCAAGAGGGTCTCAGCTCTAGGATTTTCCCTAGGGACAACGTGCCCACGAATGACAAATATTCCATGTTGTCCGGTGGGCTTAGGGCTAAAGGCCTAATTCATGGTGCAATTGCCCGAAATTACCCTAGGCCTTAACGTTGCACTCTAAACACTCAGGATCGATCCTCCGGTGATAAAGGAAGTGTTATGCCTCTTACTTAATCTTATTTCTTATTAGGGGCAGGAGGTGCAACATGAAAAGACACATTAAACTCATGATGATGAGCCGGTTGTTGATGGTGGCGACCTTCTCTTTGGGCACAGTCCAACTAGTCTCGGCAGAAGTGCCGAGTGCATCCAGCGGCCAGCGAGAAGGTACAGCTGGCGATCAAGAATCAACGAAAAAACGTCGGGACCCAGCACAGGCACATCATCCGGAGACAGCCGCCCAGGTTACTTTGGGAGGTGCCCAATACTTTGTTGAAGGGGACATCGCCAAGATCGATGCCGATTACTATTTTGTGAGAAAAGATGACACCGGTGAGCAGATCCGTCTCGTTGTGAACGCCGACACTAATCTCGACTGTGCAGCCATGTCAGAATCGCGCACCAGGGAGGCAAGGAAGTCAGGCCAGTCAGAGACGATGACGAGTGAACGAATTGCCCCGACCGAGCAAGCTCCTCAGGCGAGCGAGCAACAAATGCAGCAAGGCCAACGGAAAGACGAGACGGCCCGTGGAGCCGGGTTTCGCATCGGCCAGTGCGCGTTTCAAATGGGCGATCACGTGAAAGCGGAAGTCGACGACAATGGCAAGGTGACCACCCTCAAGTATCTGGCAAGCGTCCCGCAGTCGTCGCCACGGTCCACTGGCCCCAGCGCGGGCACCGGACAGCTCGCCATACCGGGAGAACAGGATAAGCCAGCCCAACTGGATATGACGGGAGCGCAAGGATTTCCTCCAAAGGAGTACGCTGTGGTCCCGCTTCGGATCGGGAAGCTCCGATCAGCGGAGGAGAGTCCGTTCATGTCGCGGCCGGTCGTGAATTTGCAAGGAAAACACGTGGGCACGATTGAGAATGTGCTCGTGGATACCGGGACGGGGCGGATTGAGTATGCGGTCATTCTGGTGGCCCATACCGCCCATCACCTGCACCCCCTCCCCTGGACAGCGCTCAAGCTCAAAACGGACAGCAAGGGGGACATGACCGCCGTCCTGGACACCGATAAATACAAAATACATCCAGATGTCACCATGGAGGACTCGGTCGATCTTTCTCCTTCGGTAAAAAACATCGTCAAGAAAATGGAGACGCTGAGAACGCACGAGCAAAAGAAGGCCCCACAGCGACCAATCGAACGGGGAGCAGTCGGCCCGCATGGAGAAGCGCAGTTAGGCGGGGCCGGCCCCAGCGGAGAGGCAGGACCTCCTTCTGGTCCAGCCCCTGGATTCAAGAACGAAAAGGATCGACCGTAGCAATTGTCTGACAAGAAAAGACCCGGCTCTGTCCTGAGAGTCGGGTCTTTTCATTTCACCGAGCCGGGACAGGCTCGAAGCACTTTGCCCTTCGTGGCTTCGATCCAGTCCCTGACGTTATCAGGCCATAACCAATTGCACTTCGATCGTGCGTATCAAGGCGAGTGCCCATGCACCTTGAGGATTTCAGACAGCTCGAATGTCTTGAACCGTTTAAGCTGTCTGTACTGATGCCAGAGGAGGTCCTTATGGCTTGCAAGTTATATGTCGAAGGGTTTCCCCCCTCTTTCTCTGACGAAGAACTCGCGAAGGTGTTTTCTGCATTTGGCACCGTGATTTCCGCTGTGATTGCAAGAAGCCTTACAAACGAGTCAATGTGCTTCGGTGCAGTAAAGATGGCGAAATTGGAGGAGGCAGATAAGGCGCTTAAGGCACTCCATCGAACCCACATTGACGGCAGATGTATTCTCATTTTTCATGACGTGTGGCCAGATCAGGCGGGGGCTCGTCCCAAGTAGATCGGCTCCTGCCGTTTGCCGCACGTCTTACAGCCACTGTGGTCGGGGTACCCACGCCTGGAAGGGGTCAGGCCAAACCCTGATCCTGGCCAATGGCGTTATGCCGCCTTCCTCACGGGGGGTTGTTCTTCTGAGGTGGAGTTGGGGAATCGGCCCAATGATTGACCAGGATCTCTGGTTCGCAGCGGGCTAGTCCTCGAAGGTATTGTCCAATGTACGTGGGCACACCGTTCCGTTCACGCTAAGCAACTACGTGACACGGTTATACAGGAGGCACTTTTTATACGGAGGACGGCGGAGGCAATTGCTTCTGGGACATTTTTAAACTGCGATACCCTATGTCGGTGATGATATAGAGTTCACCAACCCCTGGAGCGAGGATCTTCCCTCGGTGAATGAGGCGTTGCAGCACTTGGTGTTTTATGCGTTCCCATACCGCAAACCTCTGCCACTCCGCCATGGTGCAGAGACCGCCCTGCCGGTGCAGAAACTGCAAGACGGCCAATTCTTCTGCGTTCAGGGGTGCCATGAGCTGGCATGCAAGGTAGCCAGTTCCAGGGAGCGTCGACAAGTCCCCGCACGTAGGGGTTAATGTGTGGTTTTCTCGGCAAGCAGGTTCCCCCATATCAATAAAGCTGATTCAGTCGCCCTACCAACGCTTTCGCTTGCCGAGCCGTAAGGCCATTTGCATTTAGCAAATCCAGGATGGCCTGGATGATCCCGTCCTCGACTTCGGTCAGGACATACGACATACGGTTCGGGGATGGCCTCCAGGGGGGATTGGCCTGTTCTGCCTTGGGCGTTTGGCGACGCAGTTGATTGATGGCATCCCGGAACTCCTGCTTCGTCAGAAGACTCTTCCGCTCTAAGACTTCGACCAGTCCCGCAATAGACCACATGTAGGAGACGGTCAGTTCGAGAATGGAAATGGTTTCTTTCGGATCGAGTTTTTCAGCCATGCAGACAATTACTCTTCAGATCGAAGTTTAACCATTCGTATCTGACGTGTTCATAAACCCTTCTGTGACCTTAAAATACACGTTTGTGAACGGCTGGCCTTACTCAGGCAACTTAACTATCTTGGCGCTGTGGCTTATCCTATAGCCATTGAATACGGAACCTAGCCAAAACACGACTAGGATAGCCACAACGTCGATCAGAATTTTAGTTGATCCACTGGCCGGGTAATCGCTGATGTACCCATAGGCGAGTTCAGCAATAAATAGGGCGACAATCACCCAGCACATAGCGACAAGGTGTCGTCCAATACGACCCACGTATCTATTTCCTCCTTCCTCTTCCTTTGAACAGCTCCTTCGCCTTTACTATCCAGTTCGGCGGCTCATAGGAGATCGTCCAGGTCCCGCCTTCCGGACTCAATACTTCAATCTTACTAGGTCGCCTTCCATGCTGTTCCTGAATCCGAGCATGGATGAGGGGAATCATTTCCCAAGAAAAGGACGGGAGGCTGTCGACCTTGTGAGGAAGGAGTTCGAAACCGCCTGTGAGGTACACAGTCGCCGACATTTTAGGTGGCAGATGCTTAGGCGCATCGGCGAGAGCGTTAAAAGCCATTTTTTGAGAGGCCCAGGCATTGCCCGCACGATATCGGTCCAACTCTTCCTTCAGAAAAAGGAGGGTTCGTCCTGCCTTCCGATATGGCTTCAGGCTCTTTTGCACAACGAGGCGATAGACGGAATAGGGGTGATAGTGAAGATATTCAGCGGCTTCCTGTGTGGTGAATAGCTGGGTCCCCGTCTGGTGGTCGTAGAAAGGTCTATTGATTTTCTGATTGCTCACAATTGTTAACTTAAGTTAACATTAACACCAAGGGCCGACTCTATATTATCTCAGGTCGCAAGGAGTAGCCATGGGCGTCATTGTGCGACAGAGAAGAGATAAGCCGGGATGGTGGGCCTTCGTTCATCATCAAGGCAAACGAACGAAGCGCCATTTTCATACAGAAAAGGAGGCACGTCACTTCTCCGAATTGTTGTCTGCCCAGTTGAAGCTTTCTGAATTTAATGGGGAAGCGTCTCCACTCTCCGATCGAAATCGTCAGATGCCAACCGTCGAGACCTATCTCACAGATTGGCTCCATGTCTATGCCGAGGTTCATTGTAAAAAGACAACTGCCCATGGCTATCGTACGATGTGCAACCAGCATCTATTACCGGTATTTGGCGACCGCAAGCTTGATGAAGTGACGCGTGCTGATATTAAACGCCTGATCGCTGATCTCTCCGGCAAGGGGCTTAAGAAGCAAACCATTCACAACATCCTGACCCCATTAAAGGAGGCCTACCATCACGCGATGGACGAGGGCTTCGTATCGAATAATCCAGTAGCGCGAACAGGGCGACTTACCCATTCCAGGGAAGACAGACGCCTTCATATGTCACCACTCGACGCCGAGGAAGTGAAGATCCTCCTGATCTATGCTCGCGAGAAAGTCCCATCCCTCTATGCCATTCTCCTGTGTGCCGTACGGACTGAAC
>DAISKX010000335.1:0-4848 GCA_036820725.1 Nitrospiraceae bacterium | reverse complement strand
CACCGGCAGCCGTCCGGCGGATGTTGGCGGAGAATATTTATGAAGAGGATACCGGGGGCTTGTCGTTTGGACGATCACATCCACAATTGTTTCATGAGATGATGCAGGGGTTGGGCTTCGATATGGCCCGGTTTGAACGCGCCAGGCTGCTCTCCGGCGGCGCCGCCTATCGGAAATGGCTTGAGCGATGCACGGCCAGCCGGGATTGGGTCATAGGGGCCGCGGTCATGGCGATCTTCGTCGAAGGCAGTGTCAAGGACCGGAACGAAATCTCGGAACCATCCAAGCCGAAGACCCAGGAAGAAATTGAAGCCTATGTTGCCGCGCATCACTTGGTTCGTCACCAAAAGATCGCCCGCGATCGTATGGACCTCATCCGCGCCCATCAAAAGGTCGAAGCAGGCCACCGGCAGGATGCCTATGATATGGTAAGCAACTATGCCACCACGCGCAGCCAGCAAGAGACCGTAATCGCATGTGTTCGCAAGTCGCTCATGCTTTGGCATCGGTATCGAGATGGGGTCGCCAGAGCCTGCAAGTTGATCAAGCGATAGCCTCCCGTGTTGTTCTCCTGCTTTGCACCATCCTCTTCTTATGGATAGCTCCTGGTTCCGGCCTTTCTGAATCCACATCTGACTCGACCGGCCATACGGACATGGTGTTGATCCCGGCAGGCGAATTCTTTATGGGCAGTCCTGCCGGCGATGGTGGCCTGCCTGATGAGCAACCGGAGCGCCGTGTCCATCTGAATAGCTTCTGGATCGATCGCCATGAGGTGACGAACGGGAACTATCTCGATTTTGTGAACGCCACCGGTCACCGCCCCCCTGCCAACTCTAAACCCGCCGCGACAGTGTGGGAGAGGGATGGACCACCACCGGGAATTGAGCGACATCCGGTGGTCAATGTCAGTTGGGAAGATGCCGTCGCCTATTGTCACTGGCGCAGCGCACGCTTGCCCACAGAAGCGGAATGGGAAAAGGCTGCCCGTGGTACGGACCGGCGAACATATCCATGGGGAAATGACTGGGATCCGCAGAAGGCAAATAGCGCCAGCTTCTGGGCAGGTCGCAAAATTGAGTTCGCCAGCGCCGCCGAGTGGGATGAGTTCTGGATCAAGGGCGAAGGAGCACGTATCTCTAAATCCAAAGGCATCATGGGGGAAATTTTAACTCTTCCGGTCGGAAGCTTTCCGGAAGGGACGAGCTTTTACGGATTGCTCGATATGGCCGGCAACGCGGCCGAATGGGTGGAAGATTGGTACAACCCTAATTATTACCGAGCCGCTCCCCTTTCAGACCCCGTCGGGCCGGAGCGAGGGGCCATCAAGGCCATGCGCGGTGGATCGTGGCTCAAACCCGCCGTGAGTTTACGTGCGACGGATCGGGACTGGGGAACGATGGACAGTCGTCCGAGCGGAACCGGCTTCCGCTGTGCCAGGGACGCGTACTAGAGATGATCAGACCGCCTTTCCATCGGAGCATGGATCGATCGATCACCGGAATCCAAGGCTCGTAAGCAGAGGATCAAACCGCCTCGTTTTCGTTAAGTATCATGCCGAACCATTCATGGCTTAGCCGTACGAATCAATCATGGAATTTACTAATGTTCCTGATTGATGGCATTGTTAGCCTGGCAATCTTCCTCTTGCTCATATGGCGAATCAATCAGGCGGAATCTCTTCCAACCATCCCTGACGAGTTTACATTGGCCATCTTATTCGTGACGATCGGTGTTTCTGTCTTCATATGGTTCTTATATGCTCTGAAATGCCAGCATGCAGAAAAAGCATCGTTTTATATGTCTTGATCTCAGCTCATGCTGACAGTTGGTTTGCCTCTCTACTCAGTTTGAGAGAGTGCCCCTTCTGTGGATTCCCCTCACGGGACAAAAGCACACACGTTTCTTCTTAAGACAAGGCGGATTTCTTGTGTGAATCGCTCCAGTCGCGAATCGATAGATGAAGGAAGTCAAGTCTATGTTTCGTGCTTAGTCTTCTAACGTGATTCACCACTCAACCAGAACATATTCGACCTGCTCAATGCGAACCACCGGCATGATCACGCCCTGCCCCTCCTCTTCGTGTGAAAAGTCATAGATGATCGATTCCTCAGGAATCAGACGACCGGTCATCACCACATGGATCTCAACGGGAGTACTCGCCTGCCGGTGCAGTAAGAGCTCACGCAAATCCGCATCGGGAACCGCCATCAAATTCGCCGGCAACTCTTCTGCTTTGAAGCGCACAGTCCCCCACCGAGTCCGAATCGAGTCCGGCCCGAGGGCGACTGCGAATCCACCGCTCGCCGGATCATACGTCGATAGCTGACCAGACCAAAGGAAGGTCACCGGCCATCTCAATGCCTCTTTTCCTTTCCGCCCGGCATCACGATCACGGTTGAGCTGAAACAACCGCTCATCAAATTCCGGCTCATGATGGCCTGCGCCGTATACCGTGGCCCAATCCGGAGGCCGGTCGTCCAATGCGGCAAGAAATGCGTCGATGCTTTCCGGCTCTGTCAGAAGGCGGGGTTCTTTGGGCAAGGGTGAAGACAGATCACCATTGCTGGGGTGGAACAACGGCCGGACGCCGCTGAGGTCATCGGATAGTGCATCAACCCGAAATCCGAAGAACACCAGCGCGCACCACACATAGAGAAGGGCAGCCACGAGATGGACCACGTTCTTATTGATGGACGACGTTCTTATTGATGGACGACGTTCTTATTGCGCCGCAGAGGCCAGAAGAGAATCAAAGAGAGTGTTCAACGCCAGCAGTCCCGCATGATCAGACGGAAGCACGCCTTCTTCGCTGAGGACGGCCAAACGCGGAGAAGGATCGAGTCGCATCAGCGCCGCCTCGCCGAATGTTCCCGATTTCAATACCTGTTGATACGTTCCTAACCACGATTCCGTGACAGCTCGCAGTCCGGCATCCGTCGGTTTCATTCTGCGAAGCCGGACCTGTTCCAGCAGTTTGATGATCGGGTCCGACTGTGCGATCGTCCCGATGGCCCGGCGAAGAGTGTCTTCTTCAGAATCAGTCATTGGATTGAAGACAGTAATTGCTAATTCATGGAACAGGCACCCGGCCCGCGCGGGTCACCGCATGATCCGCAGGCGCCCGGCCCGCTTGAACTCGCCCCCTCCGACACGGCCCCCACGCCAAAGGCTGAGAATTGTTTCTGAACGGTGCCCGCCTTGCAGGATGGACAGGCTGGAACGGTGGATGCGTGAACGAGTAACTCGAACCGTTGATTGCATTCCTGACAGATATATTCGAAGATGGGCATGGTATTTCGCTCCTCCGTGTGTCCGCCATTATAGAAAATATCGTTTCATCCGCGCAATCATTTAGGGAGAGTGCCATGCTGCAGGAAGAAAAGACCTTTGTGCTCCGGATCAATTTGGAAGCCATGTTTCCCGACGACTATGGGGGCAATGACGATGAGTATGCGTGGCTCCGCGATTGGGAACTCAGAATCAAGCCGCACCTGATCCGGATCTTGTTTGAATCGCTGCGACAGTATCCCGCGTGGGAGGTCCATGTCAGGAATCGCGGCAAGTCTCCGACCGACGAAATTGAGGTGGCCATGTCCCGTGATTTTTCCAAGCCTCATTTTCCCTCGTAAGGGACCATGGAAGCGTCTACCAAGAGAGGGTTGTACATCCATGTGCCTTTCTGTAAGAGCCGCTGTCATTTTTGCGCCTTCTACCTGGAAATCTATCATCCGAATCTGGCCGAGAGGTTCGTCTCGTCTCTGATTCGAGAAATGACCTGGTATACCGCTCGACGCCTCTTCACGGACCGGCCCATCGGGAGCGTGTACTTTGGCGGCGGCACACCGACCACATTATCCAGCCGGCAACTGTCCCTCGTCCTTTCAAATATCCGCGAGCAATTTCCTCTGGAGCCACAGACTGAAGTGAGTATCGAAGCCCATCCGGACGCCCTGACGGCGTCTTACTTAGATACGCTGGTGGAAGCAGGATTTAACCGGATAAGTTTCGGCGCCGAGTCGATGAATCAGGACGAACTGATCAGCATCGGTCGACCGGGGAGAGCCTCCGCCGCATCCCGTGCGGTGAAACTTGCACGGGAGTCCGGCTTCGAGAATATCAATCTGGATTTGATGTACGGGTTACCAGGTCAGACACGGGAGAGTTGGCTCCGCACCGTGCACAACGCCATCGCATTACAACCCGGGCATGTGTCCTGTTATGCCCTTACGATCGAGGAACATACGCGTTTGGAAAACGAGATTCACCAGGGCTTCATGGAAGAGCCGGACCCTGAGATCCAGAATGAACTGGAAACCATCGCGAAAAGAGAGCTCGCCGTCGCCGGTTTTCATCGATATGAAATTTCTAATTACCACCGCCCAGGATATGCCTGCCGCCATAACCTCCTCTACTGGACGGGCGGCTATTATCTTGGGCTGGGTCCCAGTGCCCAATCGTATGTCGGAGACCTGCGTTGGGGGAACATTCCGGATCTAGCGTCCTATGTTCGCTTGCTCGCCCGAGGGAATCTGCCGACGACCGAAATCGATGTCCTGTCTTCGGACCAGCTTAGACGAGAGCATTTCATATTCGGACTTCGAAAGACGGAAGGCGTTTCTTCCGACGCATGGCCCCGCGAGGACGATGCGGAGTGGCTCCTGGCCGTTCAAAGTTTGATACGGGAGAATCTTCTTGTGCAAACAGACGACCGGATCGCACTGACTGACCGGGGACGGCGATACGCAGACTCGATAGCCCTGCAGCTCCTATAGGTTAGTCTGCGGGCTCAGCCGCCTTCCGCGTCATTCCTGGTGCCGCTCTTTCAATCGAGTGCAGGATTGACAT
>DAISKX010000334.1:0-4860 GCA_036820725.1 Nitrospiraceae bacterium | reverse complement strand
GCTCGCCTGCGGACGGAGATCGATAGCATGCCGGCGGAATTGGATGAAGTGTCACGAAAAGTCATGCAACTGGAGATTGAACGGGAAGCGCTCAAGAAGGAGAGTGATGCAGCCAGCAAGGCGCGTTTGGTGACCATAGAAAAGGAATTGGCTGAAAAGAACAGCAGGCTTCAGGTCCTTAGGGCACAGTGGGAGTCAGAAAAGGCTTCTGTCGCGAGATTGCGGAAAATCCGCCAGCACATTGAGGAAGTCAAAGTCGAAATTGAACGGGCAGAACGTGCGTACGACCTAAATAAAGTCGCCCAGTTACGTTATGGCGAATTACCTCGACTTGAGAAGGAACTCGAACAGGAGGTGCAACGTCTGGACAAAAAACAGGGTGAAAGCCGCCTGCTGAAGGAAGAGGTGGATGAGGACGATATTGCGGCGGTCGTCAGCCGCTGGACCGGTATCCCCGTAAGCCGGCTGGTCGAGGGAGAAATGGAAAAGCTTTTGAAGCTTGAAGACCTGCTGCATCAGCGAGTGGTCGGTCAGGACGAAGCAGTGACCGCGGTAGCTGACGCCGTCGTGCGCGCCCGATCCGGGATCAAAGACCCCAACCGTCCGATCGGTTCATTCCTCTTTCTTGGGCCGACCGGCGTGGGCAAAACCGAACTGGCCCGAGCATTGGCTGCGACCTTATTTGACGATGAGGCCAACCTCATTCGCATCGACATGTCCGAATATATGGAAAAGCACACCGTGGCCAGGCTGATCGGAGCCCCGCCGGGTTACATAGGGTACGAAGAAGGCGGACAACTGACCGAAGCAGTGCGCCGGCGCCCCTTTTCAGTCATTCTGTTCGATGAGATCGAAAAAGCTCATCATGATGTCTTCAACGTGTTGCTCCAGGTGCTCGACGACGGACGTCTCACCGACTCGCAAGGTCGGACGGTCGACTTCAAGAACACCGTGTTAATCATGACGTCCAACATCGGCAGCCAACACATTATCGATTCGCAACAGGCAGGCGCGACGTACGACCAAATGCGCGCTGTGGTGATCGGAGAACTCCGGAGACACTTTCGCCCTGAGTTCCTCAATCGCGTCGACGAGATCGTGGTGTTTCACCCACTGTCAGAAGAGCATTTAGCGAAGATTGTCGACATTCAGCTCGGGCGCTTACGCCAACGACTGGCCGAACGCCGCATCATGCTCGCCGTGACCCCGGCGGCGCTGAAAAACCTCGGCACGCGCGGATACGATCCCGTGTATGGAGCTCGTCCGCTAAAACGACTCATCCAGCATGAGATCGAGACACCGATTGCCCGGCAGCTTATCAAGGGAGGATTGCGCGATGGTGATACGGCGACGGTTGACGTCAAAGATGGCCAGACAGTAATCGTACCCACTCTGCCGTCATAGTCCTGGCATGAGGGCAGAGTGAACAACTGTCTCGAGTGATGACCTACCCGATTTGGACCGACCCACCGTTTGCGTCTGTATCTTCCCCGCTCGTCCGCCGCTTATCCAGTCGATAGTCGGTTGGCGTGACCTCCAGGACATGTCCTTTGATGGTGTGAAAGCTTCCTTGGCTGAATATGACACGCCCGCCGTCTTTTAATTCGAGCGCAAAGACGGTAGCCCCGGTCTCCCCATGTTTCAACGCGACGCTTTTCGGCGTCTTTGATAGTTCGTATGCACGACGTTCGTTGAAGGTGAGGTTGCTGTCCACAACCTTTGCCTTCATGCGGCCGGTTTCATCGAACAGCGCGAAATTGACCAGCAACGATCCGGCCGTTTTTGGAATCGAGATCTCGAGTTGAGGTAGCCCTTCAATATCGATGGTTCCGTTTACGTTGCGAAAGACATTCGAACCGATTTCAATATCCATACGGTCATTCTCCTGTGGCAAATGGTCTTTGACAGCCGGCTACGATTTCTTAATCCGGTCTAGGATCAGTGCGATACACCCTCCGAGAAGCCCCCCGCCCAGAATGGTCGTCATGAGTTCGACCAATTTCAATTCCCAGACCGACCCTTGCGCCTGCATGGCCTCTCGAATACCGCCCTGCAGCAGGATGACGGCCAATGCCATCGTGGCGCCCACCAGAAACCACCACATGAACACCTTAGCCGTATGCAACATGTCGATGGCCTAGAACTCAAGTTGTCGATCAAAGCCCCGGTACTGAATTGCTTCGGCCAGATGCGTGGCGGCGATCATGTCACAACCTGCTAAATCGGCAATGGTACGCGCTACTCGGACAATGCGTCCATAGGCGCGCGCCGACAAACTTAGGTGTGTCATGGCCTGTTCAAGAAGATCGCGGCTGACCGAATCCAATGTACAATATTTCTTGAGGAGTCGCGGACTCAACTGCGAGTTGGTATAAATGCCATCTTTCTTGAACCGTTCGGTCTGGCGTGCGCGTGCCGCCATGACGCGAGCCCGAATGAGCGCAGACGACTCGCCGGTGGGCCGGTCCTCCCGTAATTCCCGAGGCGGCACAGCCGGGACGTCCAGGTGAAGATCCAGTCGATCCATCAACGGTCCGGATAGACGACCCCGATACCGTCGAATCTGGGCTGGAGAGCAGATGCAATCTTTGGAACGGTCACCGTAATAGCCGCAGGGACAGGGATTCATCGCGGCGACAAACATGAATCGAGCAGGATACCAAAGCGAGCCGTTGACCCTGGTCACCAGGACACTTCCTTGCTCCAATGGCTGTCGGAGCGAGTCAAGGACCGAGCGACTGAATTCGGCTGCCTCATCGAGAAACAGAACTCCGTTATGGGCAAACGAGATTTCACCGGGTTTAGGAATCGTTCCGCCTCCGATCAAACCAGCCTCGGAAATGGAATGGTGGGGAGCTCGGAACGGTCGAGCAGTCACCACAGGGTGGCCTCCTTCGAGCTGTCCTGCCACACTATAGATGCGGCTGGTTTCCAACGCTTCCTCTGTCTGGAAAGGGGGGAGGATAGACGGCAGCCGTCGGGCCAGCATGGTTTTTCCCGCTCCCGGGGGGCCCACCATCAGCACATTGTGCGCGCCTGCAGCGGCTACTTCGAAGGCACGCTTCGCAGAGTCCTGTCCGCAAATATCGACAAAGTCCTCTTCACATCCTGTATGAAACCCAAAATATGCCGCTCGATCCACTGCAGTGGGAGCAATACATTGTGCCCCTCGCAGAAATTCAACGGCCTGGGGTAGCGTATGGACCGGAAAGACGTCTGCGCGCCCGGCAAGCGCGGCTTCCGTAGCATTTTCGACGGGAATGAGCAACCGGTGCGAGTTCAGACAGGCCATGCCGATCGACAGCGCACCGCTGATCGGTTTGACCCGCCCGTCCAAAGACAATTCCCCTACCATCACGTCGTTTTTGACGACTTCCGACGGTAGCACCTGTTCCGCAACCAGAATTGCCAGAGCAATCGCAAGGTCGAGTCCCGACCCCTCCTTTTTGACACCCGCAGGGGCCAGGTTCACGGTAATTTTCTTGATCGGGAAATGAAAACCACTGTTTTTCAGTGCGGCCCTGACCCGATCGCGACTTTCCCGAACTGTGGCATCGGGTAAGCCCACCACCGAAAATTGGGGAAGTCCTCCGGAGATATCGACTTCCACCTCAATGAGATGCGCCTCCAACCCGACGAGCGCCGCACTGAATACTTTTGCCAACATAGAACCTTGGTAGAGATATTCCTGGGACGCTCGTCTGCGAGGATTTCCTCAGTCGGAGCGGGATTATAGGCAACGGGTCTCCGCGTTTTCAACCGTTCAACGCTGGTCGTTTGCAGGTCCTCATGCAGACGAGGGATCCTCCTGCAATGCTAGCGTGCAGGATTTCGTTTCTGTATAATGCCGCGCATGCGCCTCTGGAGTGATATCCGCCGGTGCATTTGTCCCCCCCCACCCTTCAATTGGTCTGGCGACGTGCCGGAGCATCCTCCGTTACCATTCTTCATGACATGTATCGTTTGGCTCTCCCTTTGGATGACATCTGTAGAAATAGGACCGGGCTTGGCTGCGGTAAGCGATTCCGGATCATGGCGCCGGGCTGCGTCCGCTCCCACTGCGCGCACAGAAGTGACTGCGGCAACCGTGTCCGGAAAAGTGTATCTTGTAGGCGGCTTCAGCGCCCCGAATCTGGCCAATATCCTCGACCTGACGATCACCGACAAGGTGGAGGAATATGACCCTTCTGTTGACCGCTGGCAAACAAGGGCCACCCTCCCCGCAAAGCTTCATCATGCGGCTGCGCTCGCCCTCGGGGAGCGTCTCTATATTATTGGTGGATTTACGAAATCGCTGCCTTCTGTTTGGCAACCTGTCAACTCATTATATGTGTATGATCCCAAGACCGATTCGTGGGCGACAGGACCGCCGATGCCGACCGCGCGTGGAGCACTTGCAGTCACTGAAATCGAGGGCAAGATCATGGCCATCGGCGGATATGGAGAGTCTGAAAATACCGGTGCCGTCGAACTCTACGACCCGGTTGCACAGAGCTGGGATATCCTGCCCTCCATGCCGACTCCTCGCGACCATCTTGTCGCGGCGACGGTGCAAGGACGGGTCTATGTGATCGGTGGTCGTCTCGGGCGGGATTACCATCGAAACCTCTCGTCCGTTGACATATACAACCCCGTGACGAGGCAATGGACGAAGGCCGCTGATCTTCCGACTGGGCGAAGCGGGATGACGGCCGCAGTGATCGATGACGTCATTTACGTGGTCGGCGGAGAAGCACCCGGCGGCACTTTTTCTACGAACGAGGCCTACCAACCGGCGACCAATACATGGACCACAGCAGCTCCGATGCCTACAGGCCGGCACGGCTTAGGATCTGCCGTCGTCGATCACGATATGTTTGT
>DAISKX010000333.1:0-4862 GCA_036820725.1 Nitrospiraceae bacterium | reverse complement strand
TACCGACGGCATACGTCGCCATACCCAAGAAGGTTATATGCGAGACGTCTTCGGTCGCAAGCCGGAAATGACAGGATGCAAAGAGAATTGTAGGGAAATGGTGCCGGAGAGGAAGGTGGTTCTAGAACTGAAAATCTTCGATAAGCCAGCGGTCGCCCTGCTTCACCACGACAAAAGTTGCCGGTGTTCTCTGGCCTCCCAACGCCCGGACGGTCCCGGAAAATCTGGCAACATTTTTCTCCAGCTTTCGATCAAAAAAATCACTCGTATAATTACTATCGACAATCTTATTGCGCTGAACGACTTCTTGAAACTGCTCCGGTGTGTACTTCGTTTTTGCATTGTCTGACAGAAAGTTATAGGCCAGATGATAATCATGTTTGCCAATGGCCTCGAGTTGGGCATGGACAGTTTTTCCTGGTTCCAGCGTTCGCCCCCAGAACCACCACGTTGCGGCGCCAATGATCAGACCGATGAAAAGCAGCATCCTCATGGGGCCTCCCGCTTTTGTGCAGAATCCTATCCTCTATATCAGTGTATGGGGATAGGGGTGTTCTGTCAAAAATTGCGAGATCATCGAGATCATGAGGGATGCGTATGGTTCTCGATCCCGGCATGCACACAGCGACAGCATTGACGAAAGGTTGGGATGGGGGCCTCGTTTTCCGAATCCTGGGCCTCACAGGTTATACGTCGATGAACTGATGGAAAAGCCTCAATACCTCGGGATGAGGTGGCTCTTCTAGAGGTTGGGAAGGAATACATGGTTTTGGCAGGAGAAGCACGGCACAGGGAGGAAGAAGGTTCAAAAGACTACGGAAATCTGGCCTCGATTGTGCTGGTGAGCCCACCCCGAGCAGTGAATTGCCCTGTGACTTTGGCCCAAACAGGACGGCAGGCTTTGACTACATCCTGAAGGATTCTGTTCACGGCATTCTCGTAGAAAATGCCCATGTTTCTGTAGGCATGGATATATATTTTGAGGGATTTGAGTTCGAGGCACGTGTTGTCCGGCATGTAATGCAATCTGATTACTCCGAAATCGGGAAGGCCTGTCTTAGGGCAAATCGCGGTGTACTCGGGGATTTCGATGATGATGTCGTAGCCCTTGTATTGGTTTGGCCACGTTTCAATGTTGGGAAGAGGCGTGAGGAGACCGCTTTTCGCATGAACGTCTGAGTACTTCAGTCGGCTCGCTCGTTTCGTCATAGCTGTTTCATCCATTCCAGTTGATCGATCTTTTCAAGCTGAAGGTAGAGCGTCACCCACGGGCATGCCATCTCGGGATAGACTTCGCAGAAGCCACCTTTGCGAACGCCACCGCAAGGACCGTGGCTCATGAATTTCGGACATTCCGATTTGATAGACCCGTCGGGAACAGCCGGACGTTTGTGCACTCCGCCCGTCTGAGCAGCACCCTCGTCTTCGCCCGGAATAATGACTCGTAGTGTCATAGCTGCAGTGTAGCCTCAAATTCTCCAATGGGCAATCCTTACCGCCTCTGGCCACGAACCGCAATGGGCTTGCAGTTGTCTGCATCGACCCGGCCGAGCGATCTGGTTTTATTAGGCTTCTCGAGCATGCTTAGGGCCAAGGGCCTACCCTCATAGGCTCTACTAGGCCTTCTTTCGCGACCGGTGGGCCTTCTGAAAAGTTGCATTGCCACGGCATACGCTATAGACTTGGGCCATCCTATGGAGGCACTTCCACGGTCTGCTTGGTTTCCAATTGACAGTTTTTTTCACCCTTTGTTACACTCGACAATCATAACAATCTTATTCACAGGTTTTCTTTGCTCTGTGACTTCTAGGCCGACAGTATAATAACGGCCCACCATACAGCGCCAACAAATTGGGCTGGCTTATCAAAGTCGGCCGAACGCAGCATAAGAGGGAGGGATTAAAATGAGTCTTGATTATGTGAAGTTTTCGAGTGGATTCGAAAAGTTCATGCCAAAAGAGTATCGGGATATGGTGTTGCATGGTCCTTTCGGTAAGAAAATTTC
Organism: Nitrospiraceae bacterium; assembly: GCA_036820725.1. GTDB lineage: Bacteria > Nitrospirota > Nitrospiria > Nitrospirales > Nitrospiraceae > DASSBQ01. The sequence goes on along the minus strand of DAISKX010000333.1, from coordinate 2,857 downwards.
TGTTTCTCAGATGGGATCGTTTAAGGAAATCCTTGAAGAACATCCGATGTGTGCCGGATGTGCAATGACCCTTTTCATTCGCCTCGCCATGATTTCGTTCCCCAATCCAGAAGATACCATCACTGTTGGAACCGCTGGCTGCGGACGGTTGGCTATTTCGCAGGCAGCCATTCCGTTTGTCTACGGAAATTACGGTGATCAGAACGGGGTTGCGAGCGGATTGTCGCGCGGACTGCGGCTACGCTTCGGTGACAAACCCAAGGATGTGGTGGTGATGGCTGGCGATGGCGGTATGGCAGACATCGGGTTTTCCGTCACGCTGCATTCCTGGTTCCGCCGTGAGAAGTTTACCACGATTATGCTGGATAATGAGGTGTACGGCAATACTGGCGGGCAGGAGAGCGGGATGACCAATCGGGGTGCGGTGTTGAAGATGGCTCCTCTGGGAAAGAAATTCGATAAGATGGATATGGTGCAGATGGCAAAGGTTGCCGGTTGCGCATACGTGGCGACGGTGGTACCGAACAATCCGCGACGGGTTGAAAGCGTGATCAAAAAAGCCGTCCTCATCGCGCGTGAAGTTGGCCCGACCTACATTCAGGCCTACACGTCCTGTAACATTGAATACGCGATTCCGACTGACAAAGTCATGGAAGATGCGAAAAACGTCGAAAACGACCGCTATCAGTTCACCGAATATATAAGTGATGATGCCAAGCAATACCTCACAGAACGGTATGGCTATAAGGAATTCTTGCAGAAGCCGGCTGCGAAAGCTGAGATTCCAAAGGCTTGAACATCAGCGGATTGTTCAAGATTGAAGCCATAAGGAGAGGCGATGGCAAAACGATTTAATATCAGAATGGCAGGAGTCGGTGGGCAGGGTGTTGTGACAGGATCACACATTCTCAGCACGGCGGTGATTCATGCGGGCGGAGAGAGCACAATCGTGCCTTTCTATGGATCGGAAAAACGGATGGCACCGGTCGAAAGCTATGTGCGTGTTTCGGATGAGCCCATCTATGAGATCGGCGAAATCACCTTCCCGCACATCATCATCATCTTCCATCCGCAGGTCATCACACACGGCAAGTCCTATACGATGCCATTTTACTTTGGATTGAAGGAAGACGGAGTGGCATTGATCAATAACGATGGGCCGATGAACTTGCACCGAGATCAGGCGGCTGAGCTGCAGGAACGACGTGCGAAGCTGTATTACCTGCCTGCAACGAAGATCTCCCTCGAAGTTGCCGGGATGGATCTTGCCACGAATATGGCACTTATGGGGGCCATTGGGTGCATCACAGGCCTGACAACCGTTGATGCATTGGAGCAGGCGGTGAAGGACCGGTTTCTCGGAAAGGGATTCGTCGTGTCTGGCGGGACGGCTGCATTAGATAGCGTGGTTGAGCGTAAGTTCAAAAAGAAACAGGAATTAATTGATAAGAACGTAGCGGTAATCAAGGCCGGGTGGGAACATGCGGCTCAGAATGGCTGGGATAAGCCCTTTAAGGCGACCAAGAAGGCAGAAGCCGACGCTGCTGCGGCCCTCACAAAGGGCTGATAGCCTACAGGAGACGAACTCATGTATCTAGTTGCTGACATTAATGTTGATATCTGCGCTGCGACGAGTTGCAAGCTGTGTACGCAGTATTGTCCGGAAGCTAACACCATTCAATATAATGATTCCTTGGGCAAGGAACACGGACATAAATACGGGTCAGCCTATGTGGCAGTCGACCGGTGCAAAGGTTGTGCGCAATGCGTCTGGGTATGCGACAATATGTCAAAGCATAACGCCATCAAGATGATCATGATCGACCAACTCCCGAAGGCGGCCATTACAGACAACATCACATATGGAGAGAAGAGCACGACAGCCGTATTGGCCAGTCCCATGGTTGGGTAGAGCGTAAGGGAGACGACAAGCGTGAGCACGACACCGCAACAGAAAGAACGTATCATCATTCCTGGCCCAGCAGGATTTCATCCCCCGTCTGCCGCTCAATTGGGAGTGATGCTGCCAGATCCAGGGCAGGGATTGATGTACGGAATCTTGGAGCCAAACGAAGAGTTTGTGATCGAAGAGATGGCGAAGAAGATGCTCACAAGTCCGAATGCAACACTGTTTCCGGGCCCTCTCGTTCTGTGGGCATGGAATGAGCATGCTGTTCAAAAGGCAAAAGCTGTCCTGGAAATCGCCGCCCAGATTCCGGATGTTCTGATTATCCCCATGCCGGACTACCGTCCTAAGTATCCCAAAATAGATCCAGAGGAAATGATCAACCCCAATCATCCGAATTTGACCATCTGGGGGAATAAAATCGAAGCCTGTATCTTCATCGGCGTGCATTGCCACTATGCTAACCTAACGCTGAAAATGATCAGAGCCGGCACGAACTGTTGCACGATGGCCATCTGTGCCGAGCAAGGCCATGAAGATGCCATGCTGACAATTCGGGACTCCGACACGGCTAAATTGCAGCGAGTGGCGCAAATTTTCAAGCGCGTGCGTGAACAGATGGGGATCAAGCTGCCGGCCAATGGTGAAAATGTTCGCTTCACCGGAACCCAGTCCAAGGTGCATGAGGGGAAAACTCATACCAATCCTCTCTCCTTTACCCCAAGGGCGACCGATCTCGGAAGTGCGGCAATGTTCGGCCACAAAGCGGAACAGATGAAGAGCGAAGCATAGACGGTTGGAAGATTGATATAGCCAAGAGGTGTGACGATGAGCGAAGCCCTTGAATCCGAACAAAAAACCAATCCGCAAGGCGATCCCATCACCAGTGTGGCGGCTCCAAAGTCTGACGCTAAGAAGGACCCGCACGCAGAAGCCAAGAAACAAAAAGTT
>DAISKX010000332.1:0-4866 GCA_036820725.1 Nitrospiraceae bacterium | reverse complement strand
CGTGCAACTGCGCGCCGAGAGCGTCCATGGGTCCTGTTACAATATGGTCGGATTCCAAACAAAATTAACGTATCCGGAACAACGCCGTGTCTTTCGGATGATCCCCGGTCTCGAACAAGCGGAATTTCTTCGATACGGCAGCCTGCATCGAAACACGTTTATTAATTCGCCTCAATTGCTTCGCAATACGCTGCAATTGAAAACCAGAGGGACCGTGTTTTTTGCCGGACAATTGGTCGGGGTTGAGGGGTACACCGAGTCGGCAGCCATGGGAGGATTAGCCGGTATCAATGCCGCGCGCGGACTGGCCGGGCTCCCTCTCATCATCCCCGAGCCGACGACCGCTCATGGATGCCTGATTGCCCATCTGACAACCAGTGATCCACAGCACTTTCAGCCGATGAACACAAACTTCGGCCTCTTTCCGCCCCTCACGTCTCGAATTCGCGACAAGGAACAGAAACGTCGGCTTATCCAGGAGCGTGCTTTAAAGGATTTCGACGCATGGAAGACGAGATCAGGGCTTTCGTGAAGTTTCTTCAGGTCCAGCAGGGGGCATCACCGGAAACCCAGCGGAGTTACGGCTCGGACCTGCGCCAGTTTCATACCTATGTTCGAGGGCGTGCAGGGACGGGCGTGGTACTGACTCGTTCGCTTGATGCCTCGATGATCAGGGAATATCTGGCGTGGCTTGACAAGAACGGACTGAAAAAGAGTTCCTTGGCCAGAAAACTGGCCACATTACGGAGTTTCTATGACTTCCTCTTGCAGACCGGACAGGTGTCATCCAATCCGGCTCAGGAGATCCGTCCAGCGAAACAGTCTAAGTATTTGCCGCGGGTGTTGTCCAAAGACGACGCGGGCGCCTTGATGGATTTTCCATCGGGGGCTACCGAGGCGTCGTTGCGCGATCGAGCCATTCTGGAGGTCCTGTACTCCACCGGTGCTCGAGTCAGCGAGTTGGTTGGGTTGAGTGTCGGCGATGTTCTCCGGTCGGAAGGTCTGGTCCGTCTTCGCGGGAAGGGCCACAAGGAGCGGTTAGTCCCGATCGGAAACGTTGCACTCGAAGCGATGGCAGCGTACCATGCCGAGCACTCAAGTTCTCGCAGTATCGAAGGATGTGACAAACCAGACGCCGGCCCTCTCTTCAGGAATAATCGAGGGGGACGGCTGACGACGCGGACGGTGGCAAGAATTGTGTCCAAATATTCACGTCGCCTACCAGGAGGGGCGATTAGTCCGCATGCCCTAAGGCATTCGTTCGCCACACACCTTCTGGATGAAGGAGCTGATTTGCGGGCCATTCAGGAGATGTTGGGGCACGCGTCGCTGACAACGACCCAAAAGTACACTCACCTGGCAGCCGATCAGTTGCTGGCTGTTTATGATCGGGCTCATCCACGAGCCATTCGGAGATCGGGCCAGAAGCCAGGTGGAAAAACGAAAGCTTCATGAAAATTCGCTCTACGACGGTCCTGTGTGTCAGACGTGAAGGGTTCGTAGCAATGGGATGCGATGGCCAGGTCACCGTCGGCACGACCGTGATGAAACAGAACGCCAGGAAGATACGACGGCTCCATAACGACCGGGTGTTGGCCGGGTTTGCCGGCGCGACGGCGGATGCCTTTACGCTGTTCGAAAAATTCGAGGCCAAACTGGAAGAATTTCGCGGGAACCTGACACGCGCCGCCGTGGAACTCGCCAAAGACTGGCGAACCGATCGGGTGCTGAGACGTCTGGAGGCGCTGCTGGCAGTCGCTGATCCGGACAAATCGTTCCTGATTTCCGGAACCGGTGATGTGGTAGAACCCGAGGACGGTGTGTTGGCTATCGGATCCGGCGGGTCCTATGCTCTTGCGGCGGCACGTGCATTACTGGCTCGTTCGGCGCTCGATGCGAAGAGCATCGTCGAAGAATCCATGATGATCGCCGGGGCCATCGATATTTACACCAACCAGCACATCACGATCGAAGAATTGTCACGCGAAGGAAATTCCTCATGACCGTAGAACAATCCCCGGTTCTGCTGAATGTCAACAGCTTGACCCCCAGACAAATTGTGGAAGAGCTTGACCGCTATGTGATTGGCCAGCGAGAGGCCAAGCGGATGGTCGCCATTGCATTGCGGAATCGATGGCGTCGGCAGCAACTGTCCGCGGAGTTGCGGGACGAAGTGATGCCGAAAAACATCATCATGATCGGTCCGACGGGTGTTGGGAAAACCGAGATTGCCCGGAGGCTGGCCCGGCTGGCGGAGGCGCCGTTTATCAAGGTGGAGGCGTCGAAGTTCACCGAAGTCGGATATGTCGGCCGGGATGTAGAGTCGATCATCCGCGACCTGACCGAGTTGGCGGTCAACATGGTGAAAGGGAAACATCTGGAGGATGTCCAACAAAAGGCTGAACGATTGGGAGAAGACCGATTGCTTGAATTGCTGTTACCGCCGGTCGGGCCGCGCAGCGCCGCCGGATTCACCGATGAGACCACTCAAACGGCGGAGGCTTCAGGCGCCGCGGAATCCCAAGAGTCCACGCGCTCCAAGCTGCGCTTACAACTTCGTGAAGGCAAGTTGGACCAACGATCGGTCGAACTCGATGTGAAGGAACGCAGCCTCCCGGTGGGAGTGATTTCAAACGTCGGGGGCATGGAAGACCTGGAAAGCAATCTTCGCGACATGTTGGGCGGATTGTTTCAGGGGAAAAAGAAAAAGCGGCTGATGAAAGTGCCCGATGCCCTCAAGCAATTGATCCAGGAAGAAGCCCAAAAGTTGATCGACATGGACGAAGTTGTTCGGGAGGCGATTGCGAAGGTGGAGCAGACGGGCATTGTCTTTCTGGATGAGATCGACAAGATCGCCGGCCGTGAGAGAACGATGGGGCCGGATGTCTCGCGGGAAGGTGTGCAACGTGACCTGTTGCCGATTGTCGAAGGCTCGACGGTCAACACGAAATATGGTCCCGTTCATACCGACCATATTTTATTCATCGCCGCCGGTGCATTCCACGTGGCAAAACCATCCGACCTCATTCCGGAGCTTCAGGGACGTTTCCCTATTCGTGTCGAATTGGCCCCTCTCACCAAAGACGACCTGACCCGGATCTTGACGGAACCGCGTGGATCGCTGACCAGGCAATACCATGCGCTGCTTGAGACGGAGGGGATCAGCTTGGCATTCACGAAGGACGGGCTGGATGCGATTGCCGCGACGGCGGTGCAGGTGAATGAACGCACTGAAAACATCGGCGCGCGCCGTCTCTTTACCATCATGGAACGCCTGCTGGAGCAGATTTCATACGAAGGTTCGGAGTTGCCGGAGAAGAAAGTGACGATCGATGCCGGCTATGTCAACGAACGACTCAAGGAAATCGTCAAGGATCAGGACCTGAGCCGGTATATTCTGTAGTCACCATCCAGCGGTCAGCTCTCAGCTTTCAGTAAGAGTAGGCCTTTGATGACCACCCAGAGCTATTTCCTTCGAAGCCAGGAGCCTCATTCATGGACCGACTGATCAAGAAAGCCAATGTGCTGATCGAGGCGCTGCCGTACATCCGCACGTTTCGCGGCAAAACCGTCGTGATCAAGTATGGCGGCAATGCCATGATGGATGGGTCGCTGAAGGAACGATTTGCGCAGGATATCGTCCTGCTCAAGTACGTCGGCCTGAATCCCGTCATCATCCATGGCGGAGGACCGCAGATCGACAAAATGCTTCATCGTCTCGGCATCGAGGCGAAATTTCGCCATGGAGTCCGCGTGACGGACGAAGCCACGATGGAAATTGTGGAAATGGTGCTCGCCGGAAAGATCAACATGGAGATCACGGATTTGATCAACCGGCACGGTGGGAAGGCCGTCGGATTGAGCGGGAAAGATGGCGGGCTGATTCTCAGTAAGCCGCTCACGGCCAGGGCCTGGGCTCAAACGCTTGAAAAGGACCTTGACGAGGAGGACGACGGGGACTTCGGATTGGTCGGTGATATCGAATCGGTCGATCCGAGCCTGTTGCGCAACCTCCAAGAGGATCACTATATTCCGGTGATCGCGCCGATCGGGACTGATTGCGAGGGGAATACTTACAACATCAATGCAGACCTGGTGGCCGGGGCTATTGCGGCGGCACTCAGGTCCGAGAAGCTGGTGATGCTCACGGACGTCAAAGGCATTCGTGATGCGAACAGCCGGCATCTCTCGACGGTGTCCCGCAAAGACGTTCAGCGGATGGTCAAGCGGGGTGTCATCGGCGAAGGCATGTTGCCCAAAGTGCATGCCTGCCTGGATGCATTGGAAGGCGGGGTCAGCAAGGCGCATATCATCGACGGCCGTGTGCCCCATGCAGTGCTGCTCGAAATTTTTACCCACAAAGGTATTGGAACGGAAATCGTAGCGTAGGTCGTGAAAGAGCGATTGCTCGCCCATCTGCAGGCGCTGGTTGGAAAGCGCCATCCCCTCTCCTCCCGGAGTAAGCTTCAGCAAGTCGAAACGTATCTGAGCGAGCAACTCAGCCGGCCCGGCGTCACCGTCGAACTGTACCCGTTCGACGCCCTGGGAGAGACCTATCACAATGTCGTGGCGACCGTGGCGGCGCACAAGCAGGCGCCACCGCTCATCATCGCGGCCCATTTCGACACGGTCGAGCACTCGCCTGGAGCAGACGACAATGCCAGCGGGCTGGCCGTGCTGCTGGAAACGGCGCGAAACCTCTCGAATATATCGCTCCGTCGTCCGATCCGTTTCATCGCCTTCTGTTTGGAAGAGGAAGATCTGCTTGGCAGCAGGGCCTACGCCGCGTCCTTGCGGGCGAACGGCGAAGAGATTCTCGGCGCGATCGTGCTCGAATGTGTCGGTTCTCCAAGGCCGGCGGACCGC
>DAISKX010000331.1:0-4871 GCA_036820725.1 Nitrospiraceae bacterium | reverse complement strand
GGCGAAGCCCTGCCGAACGACCTGGCCCGGCAGCTTACCGATCGGTCAGGCTCCGTCTGGAACCTGTATGGTCCGACGGAAACCACGATCTGGTCGACCCTTGATCGTGTGCAGCAGTCGGATGATGCGGTTTCCCTTGGCCGTCCTATCTCGAACACGCAGGTGTATGTGTTGGATGCCAATCGCGAACCGGTCCCCATCGGAGTTCCTGGGGAACTGTATATCGGTGGAGCCGGCCTGGCCCGGGGATACCGGGGACTGTCCCAATTGACCACGGAGATGTTTACAGCGAACCCGTTCGTCCCCCAGGAGCGGGTGTATAAGACCGGCGATCTGGTCAAATGGCGCATGGATGGCCGTCTCGAGTTCGTCGGGCGGATGGATTATCAGGTGAAATTGCGAGGGTTTCGCATCGAGTTGGGCGAAATCGAAGCGATGGTCGGTACATATCCGACCATCGCTCAGTGCGTCGCGATTGTGCGGGAGGATGTCCCCGGCGATAAACGACTCGTTGCATACGTGACACTCAATCCTTCTGCGATTTTTGATGTGCGAGAACTGAAAAGATTTCTACGCGACCAATTACCTGATTACATGATTCCTGCTGCGATCGTCACTCTTGAAACGTTCCCGCTGACCGCCAACGGCAAGGTCAATCGCCACGCATTACCACCTCCTGCCGAACAACCGGCGCCGACGTCGGCGGAACTTCATGGTCCGCGCGATCGTGTGGAACTTCAGTTGGTCGCCATTTGGGAACAGGTGCTCGGAATGGCCCCGATCGGCATACGGGATAACTTCTTTGATCTGGGCGGATACTCGCTGCTTGCGCTCCGAATGTTCAGCGTGATCGAACAGATCTTCGGTAAACGACTGCCGATGGCACTCCTGTTCCAGGCGCCCACTATTAACGGGCTGGCCGACGTACTCCGGGACGAGGGATGTTCGGTGCGCTGGAAGTCACTGGTGGCTATTCAAACACAGGGAACTCGCAGGCCGTTCTTCGTCGTGCCTGGTGTCGGCGGAAACGTGTTGGTGTTTGCACGTCTTGCCAGGCTTCTCGGCGAGGATCAACCCTTCTATGGTCTGCAGGCACAAGGATTGGATGGGAAAGCCAAGCCCTATACGAGAGTCGAAGACATGGCGCGTCACTATATCGACGAAATTCGTTCGGTACAGCCTGAAGGACCGTACCTACTGGGCGGGACCTGCACCGGTGGATTGGTGGCCTATGAAATTGCACAGCAACTGACGGCCCAGGGAGAATCGGTACAACTGGCCATCATGGAGTCATGGCACCCCAGCTCCTATCGTACTCACTGGCGTCGTCCGCCTTATGTGATGTGGCCCGTGATTTTTCTCGTGAAGAAACTGACCGCGTACATCAGCCTGATGAGACAATCTCCCGCCAGCCAATGGCTCGTGTTTTGGCGAGAGAAGATGAGTACCATCTGGGGTGCCATGTATGGTTTGCACGAGCACGAACTACCGGGCGATCTGGCGCATCAAGACCAAGTAACCTATGCCATGTTTCATGCCGCTGCACGGTATGACCTGAAGCCGTATCGGGGACGCGTGCTCAATATCATCGCGTCGAATCGGCGCTTGGCAGATGCCGGTGAGGACACGCGGGTGGTATTCAGCGAATCCGCCCTCGGCGGAGCCCATACGGTGTATCTGCCGGCCGAGGATTCGGGGCGCTTGTTCATCGTGCCTCACGTCGAACAGTTGGCGCAGCATCTTCAGGAATTCTGGAGCCGCGATTCCAATCCTACCCGAAGGGATTCAGTCCCCTCCGGAGACGGACAGTCTTCCCGAGCGGCATGAATGCTGCGCCCCGGAGTATCTCGCCATGAACGTCTCTCGATTCGTCAGATTTCTGTTTGACGGCGCCAGGCCGATGATCGTCTTCATGATCGTGACGGGCCTGGTGGCAGGACTTTCCAGCGTCGGACTTCTCGCGATCATCAACCGCCTCTTGAGCCATTCGGATGTGGTACCGCGTAGTTTGGCGGCGGCCTTTATCGGGTTGGTTGTCGTGAAGGTCTTTACAAATTGGCTCTCACAACTGCTTCTCGTAAAATTTGCGCAGGAGACCATTCTGGATATCGGGATCCGGCTCTGCCGGAAGGTGCTTCGCGCTCCACTCCGGGCGCTCGAGCGTCATGGAGCGCCACAGCTCCTGGCGACATTGACGGATGATACGGGAGCCCTAGCCTGGTCACTCCAGTGTATTCCTGGTCTGGCCATTAATGTCGCGACCCTCGTGGGATGTTCTCTGTATCTTGCGTGGTTATCGTGGCCTGCCTTTTTAGGTGTCACGGGGCTGGTTGTGGTCGGATTCGTCGGGTACCGGGACCTCTACCGGCGGTTTCTCTTCTCGAACCAGGCGGTGCGCGAAAGCCGGGCCGCGCTGTTCGGGCATTTCCGGGGTCTGACCGAGGGCATCAAGGAATTGATGCTGCATCGATCCCGCCGCGAGGAGTTTCTCTCGTTCGAACTGGAGAAAACGGCTCACCGGCTCCGCGACCATAACTTCGCAGCGACGAAACAGTATTTGTCCGCAGAAGCCTGGACACAAGGCTTGTTCTATGGGTTGATCGGAGTCACCTTATTGGTCTTCCCGGGCCTCTTCACCCTATCCGGAGAGTCGCTCCGTGGGTACGTCTTTGCCATGCTCTATATGGTGGCTCCGATGTGGGGCGTGATTGGGATGATACCGACGCTCAGTCGAGGCCACGTCGCGCTCGCCAAACTTGATGAGTTAGGTTTGGAATTGGATGTCGTTCAGGAGAAGGAAAGCAAAGCCCCGACCGCACCGACGGTCAGCGGTGGACGGCAACGCATCGACATACGAGGGGCGATATTCCGGTACGGGAACGGACACGGCAGTGATCGGCACTTCGTCTTGGGCCCTATCGATGCGACGTTTGAAACCGGCGAGGTGGTCTTTGTCATTGGAGGAAATGGAAGCGGCAAATCGACCTTCGTCAAGATGCTGGCCGGATTGTATCCTCTAGAAACGGGAGTCATGCAGTTGAACGGCGAACCTGTGTCAGCGGATAATCAGGAATGGTTTCGCGAGCATTTTTCGGTGATTTTTTCGGACTTCTTTCTCTTCAAGAAGCTGTTGGGTATCGCCCCCTCCGTCGCGCAACGCTCCGCTCACGAATGTTTACGGACATTGCAAATGGATCATAAGGTCAGAATCGAGGATAATGCGTTCTCGACCGTGGATCTCTCACAAGGTCAAAGGAAGCGGTTGGCGCTGGTGACGACTCTTCTCGAAGATCGGTCGTTTTGTGTGTTTGATGAATGGGCAGCGGATCAGGACCCGCAATATAAGCAGGTCTTTTACGGGCATCTGCTGCAAGACCTCCGTCGACGAGGGAAGGGGGTCATCGTCGTGACGCACGATGACCGGTACTTCCACCTCGGGGATCGTGTCCTCAAGCTTGAGGAGGGCAGACTTGTCGAGTGCACGGAATCGTTCGTCCATGCCGGTGACTCCCGGTCGGTTTCCCTCGGGGAGTCTCTCCCCGGATCTGTAGAAGCGGGCGAAGTATGAGTGCGTGTGCCGCTCGTTCAGCCGGGGCCAGCTTGTGATCGGTTCATTCCCACCTGCATACAGTTTGTCCAAGAACGAAGTGCGGGTCTGGATGGCAGATCTCTCGTGCTTTGCATGCCATCTCTCCTCCTTCCGATCGCTCCTCTCTCCTGAAGAATGTGCGCGTGCGGCGCGCTTTACGTTCGAACGCGATGAGCGGCGATTTGTGCTGTCGCATGGGCTCGTGCGAACGCTGCTATCGCAATATCTCGGGTTGGATCCGGCGCGCATCAGCTTTCAATACAGCAAACATGGCAAGCCCTCCGTGCAGGCCAATGCCGACATCTCGGGCGATGTCCGCTATAGCATCTCGCATTCCGCGGATTGCCTGGTCTGCGCCGTCAGCCTCGGACGAGAAGTCGGTGTGGATGTGGAGGTGGTGCGATCCGACGTCGATCATCTTCAGTTGGCACAACGGTTCTTTTCCACGCGCGAATACGAGGACATCGTGGGGTGCCCGGACAACGGGCAGAGGGAACGATTCTTCCAGTATTGGACCTGTAAGGAGGCCTACTTGAAGGCTCGCGGCATCGGCCTCTCTTCGGGGTTGGCTCAGATCGAGGTCCTATTGGATAGGACGGGAAGGACCGTAAGTCTCCTTACCGAACCTGTGCCGATTTATGACCTCCGCTGGACGATTCAGCCCTTTCACGTATCGGCCGGGATTGTGGCTGCCGTGGCGGCAGCAGGAGAGTCTTCTGAGATGATGTTCGCCAGGCTGCCTGAGGACTCGTGAATTAGTGCCGGGCATCGACGTCGCCTTCAGTTCGCAACGTGCGGAAAAAACTCTGGAGCAAGGCCAGGCTTTCTTGCTCCGCCACGCCACCGGTCACCTGAACGGAGTGATTCAAACGCGGAGTGGGGGGAATGTTCAACAGCGATCCACAGGCTCCGGCTTTCGGGTCCCACGCCCCAAAGACGACTCGCAACAGTCGTGACTGAATGATGGCTCCGATACACATCGTGCAGGGTTCCAAGGTGACATACAGCGTCAATCCCGTCAGGCGCCATGTGCCTCGACGAGTAGCAGCCTCGCGAATGGCGATCATTTCGGCGTGAGCCGTCGGATCCTGCCACATCTCGCGCCGGTTATATCCTTGTGCCACGATCTCGTCACGCTCCACGATCAGGGCCGCCACGGGCACTTCACCGGCGGCCGCCGCCTTGCCGGCGAGCGCAAGGGCGTCTCTCATGAAGCGCTGGTCAATAGGGTCATTCGATGTCATAGATGGAGCAGCCATCGCGGTCGATCTGGGCGGGGGAT
>DAISKX010000330.1:0-4874 GCA_036820725.1 Nitrospiraceae bacterium | reverse complement strand
GGCATGGTCCTTCCCAGATGTTCGCGAGCCCGAGCGGATTGGATCGAGTGTCGGCGCCGTGTGATCTCGAAAAAGAAAACCCAAGACCCGGGAAGATGTGCGGTTCAATCCCGAGGAGATGCCGCCCGCTGCCGACACTCTGAATGCCGCCGCCGAGGCCGAGCGCCTGGGTCATTAAAAACAAGTTCTGGCAGACCAACCCCTGTTCCTGAATCGCGGTCTCAGCAATCGCCGCGTCAAGTTCCCGCAGGGTCATCACACGATTCGTTGCGGAGTCGTCGTGTAGGTGACCCCCTCGACTCTTCCGAAACGCATCCAGTCCGCAACCGCTGCCGCGGTCGCTGTCCACAATGAAGTAGCCGTATTCCTCGCTGAGCAGCACCAACAGGAGATTGAGATAGACTCGTGCCACTTCCGTCACCGGCAGTATGTACAGAGTGCCCGGCCGGTTCGTATACCATTGGTTGAAGGACAACATGTACGGAAGCTCACGCGGAATCTCGAGTCGGCCGTGCTGGAGGGGAATGAGAGTAGGAGGAACGCCGCTGTCCGGATGCGTCACCGCCGCAGCGAAATACACGCCTTCATCATCGGTCAGGAACAGCTTGGTCGTATTGGCAGCGCAGGCGCTTGGCGTGGTCCTGCCCTGGAAATTCATGATCGCCATTCCCTGGCCGTCCTCGCATCCGGGGCGACGGGTGTATTGCATGTCCGCTAAATGCCGTCCTGTTTCTCCCACTCCTGCAAACAGGAGAAGCCGCACCTCTTCCTGACTCAACGGAACCGGAGGCAGGGCGCTCCGATATCGCAGGGGGCCTGCGGGTAGTTCCATGCCGCACCCGAATCGACGTGTCTTCCGTTGCTCGAGAAGGTCAACCAACGTGTGTACTGCTGCAGACCGGGCAACCTGACATTCAACAGTGGCCATGGCGTCCTCCTTTATGGGGTGAGGATACGTGAAGACTGTCTGCTTCGGGACCTACCCGGTTGGGTAGGCCGCTGAAATGAAATGTGTGATAGATGAGAATACACTGGGAATGGTACGCTCCGATGTGCTCAGAGGGAAACGATCTCATCATCGTAAGGACCAACGAATCAGCAGGGAAAGCTGGGCAGACCGTCGCGAAAATGGGACATGGTTTGGAGAGCCGGAGAGCACGAATAGCAGACTCGCGGCGACTGCGGAGACAGGCTCTTAATTGTCGTCGTTGCGGGGATCGAGATCGGAGAGGAGCAAATCGGCGGATGCGGATTGCCACTGGGCGACTGCCGACCAACGGTTTTCCACCCCGCCGAGCTTCTGATAGATATTCTTGAGATGGAACTTGATCGTGTTGAGGCTGACGTGGAGGATGACTGAGATTTCCCAATTGGTTTTGCCTTCAGCAACCCACCGCATGATCTCCTCTTCCCGGGCGGTGAGGCCGAACCGTTTGGGTGAAGGCCGGCTTCCTTCCACCCATGTGGTGGCCCGCATGTAGGCCAGGTGAAAGTGAGGTCCCAGAATTTGCATCATCGTGCGCAACTTCCATAGCAGGCGCTGATCGAAGTTGCTGAGCGCAAAGTAGGTGCAGACGCCAAGGACGCCACGCACTCCGACGGACAGGCAGGTCTTGACCCCGAAATCCAATTTGAGGTTGGTCACTTCTCTGGGGATGACGAGGTCCGGGGAATCCTCGCTCGACACGGTGCCGATTTGTGTCTTTTGCAGAAGTTGGATCGAAGGATCGGTAACAAAGCCCTGCGTCACATAGAGTTCATTCAGTTCGGCGTTGAATGACGTATACCCAATTTGCAAGGCACGCTTGGGAATACTAAACGCGCCACAGGCAGAAAACTCATGTGGAATAAGCGGCTTGACCGCCGAGGCGAGATTGGGGAGTTGTGCGCGTCCTTGAATTCCCCGCACCTGATGCATGATTTCGCCCAAATGCTGGAATTCTTTCCTGGAGGGGTACTGCAGACTTTCATTCCCGCGGAAGATCACGATACGACCTCTGTGCTCCGGCCGTCCTGTTGCGCATGGTCAAGTTGATGTGTCTTCGCCGGCACACCGCGAGTCTTGCGATTCGCGACAGGGGCGACAAGAATCGGAGTGGTTGGACGAAGGGACAATGACGTTGAGGAAGCTGACAGCAAACCTGCTTCAGCTTGCGACAATGTTTCCGGTGAACACGGATGCTGACTCATCCCACTCCTTCTCGTTCACTCACGAGAGGTGCGCGCACGAGAGGTGCGCCGAGGAGACGAAGCACTTTAGCCAAAACGTGTGACAAAACGTGAGGCTCGGACAGATTTCTTGAAATCCTGAGGATTCTACTGCCGACTGAGGAGAGATAGCTAGAGCTGTTCGGCCCTAGTATAAGGCCGTTTGTCACGGAGACAGATCATTGTCCGGTGGTGACCGGTTCAAGAAGCCGATCGTTCAACGCGCAATGCGGAGCGTGGGGCCACTCACGAGCCATTTCGTCGGACCCAACGGAGCCATGTGCGGGAGGTGTCCGATATACCAGAAGACGATGTCTTGCTCCTGGATTCCCTCGCCGTCGTCGTAAGCAAGTTCACCCCTCGCCGCGAAAGCCCACGGCTCGTCCTCCCATCGTTTGTTGCGCCGAACCGCAATATCCATATCCGAAAAGGCGTCTCGTGCGGTTGACTCTTCAGTCACCGGGCTATAGGCCGGCCCGGGAATGATCCATACGCCGTGCCCGGTGGGTTGGTCGCGAACAAACCACACCCGATTGGTGGCGGAGAGCTTGGTGTCGTTGACCTCATTTGTATACTTGTGCCAACCCGGTCCCCAGCCGGTGTCCGGGGCGTTCGTGTCGTACCGGAAGACTTGGTCGAGCCCGTTCCCATCGATGTCGAAATCGAGCCGCCAGTATGGATGGTGCACATGATTGGTGTTGCACGACAGGCCGCGGCTGTGTGCGATGGGATGGATTTCTCCATCCTGGGAGAGATACCAAGCCTGATAGATATGGTATTCCCCGATCCGGGCATAGACGCCGAGTTCCAGCCATTTGACGCCGCTATGTTGGTAGGTTTGCACGCAGACTTTCTGATCACCGCAATCTACAATCGGGATGGTGTTGGTCCAGCTGAGACGGTCCTGAAACGGACCACATCGACCAGTGGCTTCTCGTGATCCGCCCAACGAAAATGGGTTCCACCAGTGGCGTTCCTTGTCGTACTTGACCCGGATCACGGGCATGCTTGCCTTGGCCAGAACCTTTTCATGATCGAAGAAGACATTCCGCAATGCCAGGCCGGTGTCGTCGTTGATTTCCCAGTCGAGGCTCCACAATTCGAAGTCCACATGGCCAAGGCGGTCTTCCGCATAGGTCGGTAACGGCCACAGGAAACCGCCAAACAGGGCCAGCAATACAAATCTTCTCAACATGACGCGACGTCTCCTTTGGCAGGATGTTTGAAAATCTCTCTTGAACATCCTGGTATTTACTCCGCCGATCGGACCAACGACGTTCGTCTTCAGGGGCTTTCGAGTGAGTTTCGAGCAACCTGTTACGGATGCGCGTCTTCTTTGCCGGCCTTCAAGACCTTTTGCTCACTCAAATCGACGACCGCCCAGTATTGAGGGTTGCCGGTGAGACCCTGTGAGAAGGTCACCCAAAATACACGGTGGCCATAGCCCGGATCATTCCAAAATATTCCGTCTCCCGGTTGCATGAGGAGCGCGTGACCTTCGAGATCTTGAAGCGCGCCGCCAATGTGGCTGTCTTTTCTGGCCAGGGCGATGGCTTCCTGTATTTCTTCCCCGCCCTCCATGGGGAGATAGCCCTCGCGTCGTTGCACGTTCGCGACGGTATCACCTTTCATCTCCACATCGACCGTGAGGTTGTTCGAATAGCTGTAAAAGGTCAGTCGGGTCTTCGGCGGAGACGACGTGCAGCATCCCCGAGACATCGAATGTCCCGCGTCTGTTATCGTCACATTGATCAGGACATAACGTGTTCCGAGGAGATTTCGCACCTGTGTATTGGCCAGCGCCTTCTGTTGGAGATCCAAACCGGCTTCAGCCATGGTCACTGTCCCGTGAGTGGTGTTCGCCGGCTTGATGTCCGAACGTTCCTTCGGTGTCATGCGGGAACCATCTGCCGGATCATTGAACTCCAAACGATGGACGATTCCTTGCGGAGGAAGAGGCAGGGGCTTCTTCGTGACGGCGGTCTCCGGGCTTCGGACTTCCTCGTGATGCCGCGGGCCTGAAAAGGGGGAGCAGCCTCCGCCGCAAACGACCATGAGCGAGCAGAGGAGGATGAATGAATGCCTGGGTGTGTGGGCAACGAATATTCTATTGACCATCTTCGGCTTCCCGTTAAAGACTGCCCGATGCGGGCACGTCAGCCGTCAGTCGTGAAGAAGTGGAGCGCTGTTCTCGATTATCGGTTGACGACTGACGTGTGACGACTGACGACCTCTTACACGGCGACGAGTTTCAGCGTAATCTTTGCGGCAAGCTTCGCCAGGCCGACCGCTCCATCCAGAACAAAGGCGAGTTTCTGCCTCTTGAGCACATCGAGTTCAGCCCGACTGAGCAGGGTGGCATATTCGTCGATCTCCTGCTGATCGAACGGGATCACCTTCGACACGGTCGTGTTAAATGTGTCGGCTAACCTCTTATAGAGTTTCGAACGGTGCAGGATGAGCAACGTGGTCAGCTCGGGATCGCCGCCGAAATCGCGGATGGATTCACTGACCTGATTGATTTCCTCGAGCAGCACGTCCTGGGTCGCCCGGACGTCGCTCGATTTGGCGACGGCGAATTTGACGTTGGGGCCAAGCGCATCAACGAGCTCCCGCATGTCGTCCTTGGCCACGTCCATCTTCGTAAAGAACTTCTGAATGGCCGT
>DAISKX010000329.1:0-4877 GCA_036820725.1 Nitrospiraceae bacterium | reverse complement strand
CGCGGCTCAGGCGGCGGGCCCTGACGACGCCTCGCAGATCCCCTTTGACGAGCGTGACGTCCGCACTTTCCATCGCCACGTCGGTCCCGTTGCCCATGGCAATTCCGACGTGAGCTTGAGCCAGCGCAGGCGCGTCATTAATGCCATCGCCTGCCATCGCCACCACATGACCCTGAACCTGAAACTGCTTCACAATCTCCCGCTTCTCCTCCGGCCGGGCTTGAGCTCTCACATCGCCTATACCCAGTTGCCGGGCGACAGCTTCCGCCGTCAACCGGTGATCCCCCGTGACCATGACCAATCGAACGCCTTCCTGACGAAGGAGCCCGATGGCTTCCGCGGTAGATGCTTTGATCGGGTCGGCGACACCCAACAGACCGGCAGCCTTCTTGTCGATCCCCACGAACATGATGGTGAGGCCTCCCTGCCGGAGCTGTTCCGCTTCTTTCTCCAGAGCTTCAACCTCTAATGACGAGATACTCTGCCGTCGTAAAAGGTCCGCCGTGCCCACGA
Organism: Nitrospiraceae bacterium; assembly: GCA_036820725.1. Lineage (GTDB taxonomy): Bacteria > Nitrospirota > Nitrospiria > Nitrospirales > Nitrospiraceae > DASSBQ01. The sequence goes on along the minus strand of DAISKX010000329.1, from coordinate 4,364 downwards.
CGACCGAGCGGTTCTGCACCGTGCCTTTGACACCGTGGCCGGTCAGGGATTCAAAGTCCGTCACCGGGATCACTTTCAGATGACGTTCTTCCGCTCCAGATACGATCGCCGCAGCCAGCGGATGTTCGCTGCCCCGTTCCACAGCTCCCGCGAGTTGTAAGACGTCCTGTTCGGTCCACGGAGTACGGACGACGATCTGCAACAGTTTCGGCTTGCCTTCGGTCAGTGTCCCGGTCTTATCGACAATCAAGACATCGGTTCGTTCCAGGATCTCGAGAACCTCCGCCTTTCTAATCAGGACTCCCGCTGATGCACCACGACCGGTCCCGACCATAATCGACATGGGCGTCGCCAGCCCCAAGGCGCAAGGACAGGCAATAATCAAGACAGCGACCGCATTGACCAGCGCATAGGCCAATCGTGGTTGCGGGCCCCAGATACTCCAGGCGACAGCAGTCAGCAGTGCGATGCCGACCACAGCCGGTACGAAATACCCCGCAACCCTATCGGCCAAACGCTGAATCGGCGCGCGGCTCCGTTGCGCCTCACTGACCATTCGCACGATTTGTGCGAGCAGCGAATCGGCACCGACGCGATCAGCTCTGAGCACGATCGTCCCCGATCCATTCATCGTCCCGCCCGTCACCCGGCTTCTCGCACGTTTTTCAACCGGTACGGCTTCGCCCGTCACCATCGACTCATCCACAACGGAGGAGCCTTCTATGACCACCCCATCAACCGGCACTTTTTCTCCCGGTCGGACTCGCACCCGGTCGCCGACCCGCACGTGATCGAGCGGAATATCCTCTTCCCGTCCATCGTCTCGAAGGAGTCGGGCCGTTTTCGGCGCCAGTCCCAACAACGCCCGGATGGCTCCGCTTGTGCGGCTCCTCGCTCGCAATTCCAACACCTGTCCCAGCAACACGAGTACCGTAATCACCACGGCGGCTTCGAAATAGACCGGCACCGATCCGTTGGCCAGAAACGAGGAAGGGATGACCGTCGGAAAGAGTGTCGCGACCACACTGTAGCCGTAAGCCGTCCCGGTGCCGATGGCAATCAGCGTGAACATGTTCGGACTGCGGTTGAGGATCGAGTGCCAGCCCCTCTGAAAAAATGGCCATCCGCCCCACAGAACGACTGGGGTCGCAAGCACGAGTTGGAGCCAGGACGACAGATGGTCCGGTATCACATGCTGCAGAGGATGTCCGGGAATCATATGGGCCATGCCGAGGACAAACACGCCCAACGCCGGTCCGAGGCACAACCAGAAACGCGTGGACATCTCGATCAACTCGGGGTTGGTCTCTTCTTGAAGAGACACCGTTCGTGCTTCCAGCGCCATGCCGCAGATAGGACATGACCCTGGCTCGGCTTGCACGACCTCGGGATGCATCGGGCAGGTGTATTCCGTCTTGGTTCCGAGCAGCGGGTCAGCCGGTTCCAGCGCCATGCCGCACTTCGGGCAGGGTACCTGTTTGTTTTCCCGCACCTCGGGACACATCGGACAGACATATGATGTTCCCTGTTGACGTGGGGATGCAGGAGAACCAGATCCGCCACCCACCGCTTTTGAAAGATAAGAGGCAGGGTCGGCCTTGAATCGTGTGAGACAGCTCGTGGAACAGAAGTAATAGGTCTTGCCTTGATAGGAATAGGAGCCGGCAGCGCTGTTCGGAGAAACGGTCATGCCGCAGACAGGATCGACTTCGGATTCGGAAACGTCACGCGTTGGTCCATGGAAGACCACTGGATGCGGCTGTGCCAAAGCCGGCGCTTGCGCAGTCATCTCGCCCGCATGAGGCTCTGAGGATAGATATGTGTCCGGCGCCGCCTTGAACTTCGTCATGCAACCTTGGCAGCAGAAGTAGTAGGTTTTCCCTCGATGCTCGTAGGAAGCAGCCGCCGAATCCCGCTGCACCGTCATGCCGCAAACGGGATCTCTTTCTCCTTCTGTATGACCGCCAGCCGGAGACGTTTCCGACATGGGCAGCGGATTGCGTCCAGCGCTGGGCTTTCCCGCCATGGCGAGAGGCTTCATCCTGGCATATCGTGCAGGATCGGTCCGAAACGTATTCAGACAACCCTGACTGCAGAAGACGTAGGTCTTGCCTTCATAGTCGTAGCGTCCCGCTGCATCAGCGGGATCGACTGTCATGCCACAAATTGGATCAGTCGCCATTCCTCACTCGCCGCTAGTTGTTCGTCGCTCGCCTAGTACAGCGTCAAACGCCAAACGTCATTCGTCAACCGCGAATCGGGAACAGTGCTCTACTCCCCGGATGACGGTTGACGTATGACGACTGACGAGTCCTACCCCAATCCACGTATGTCGCTTGACGGTTGACGTGTCTTACACCGCAGATCATTTTTTCTTGCCGTCTCCATCCAGGATACTTTGAATAATAACCTTTAAGTTCTCGGGATCAATCTGGTCGACCTTGATGTTGCCATCCAGCAAAACCGTCGGTGTCTGTTGAATCTTGATTCGATCGCCCCACTTCCGTCCATCTTCGAATACCTTCGCGGGCTTGGCGCTCTCCAGACCGGCTTCAAACGCCTTCGGATCCAAACCGACCTCCCGTATCAGTGCTTCGCGAATCGTGCGGTCCAGAATACCGACCTTGTCCTTGTGGATCGTCCGGAAGAGGACCCGCTTCATCTCGTTCCCTTTTCCCATCATTTTCGCTTGTTCATACATGTCAAAGGCGGTCGGAAGCTTTCCGGGAATGACGGGATATCCCACCATCGTGACGTCGAGCTTTTTGCCGAATTCCTTTTCCAAAATGGGCAGTCCTTCCCCATCAAAACGATGACAATGGGGACAGTAGAAATCCGCAAATTCCACCAGCTTCACTTTTCCCGGAGTATGGGTGGATGGCTCGTCCTTTAGGAGTTCAAATTTGCCCTGGAGTTCCGGCTTGGCTGCATGCGCGACCACCGACAATCCGATCATGCTCAGCACACCCACGATCGAAAATACAATCCATTGACTGCTGCTGCACCGCCTCTTCATACCCTGCACTCCTTTCGTTCGACTGTGCGATCAGTACACAAGACTTCGCTCATTATAGTCAATGCCCGCCTTTGTATGTCTGATATAATGACCTCTGTGATGGACGACGTGCCCCACAAAATCGGAATGCTGCTCATCAGCCTCGCTTTGGCCGCTTGCGCCACCACGTCCGACTCTCCACCCCCCGATCAGACCATCCCCTTTGCGCAGATTAAGAGCACGCCCGAGTCATTCAAAGGACAACCCGTCGTGTTGGGCGGGCAGGTGCTCAATGCCAAGCGGTTGAAGGATGGTACTCGAATCGAAGTTCTTCAGCTGCCTCTTACCGATTCGCACGCCCCCGTTGTCGATCTGACCCAATCGCAGGGTCGTTTCATTGCAATCCAACGGGAGTTTCTCGATCCCGCCACGATTCCGCACGGGACACACCTTACCGTCACGGGAGAGGTGACCGGATCGATCACGTTACCGCTCGATGAGACGGAATATACCTACCCTGTGATTGAAGTGAAGAACCTGAACGTCTGGCCCCCGATGACTGACGCGTCACACTACCAAGCCTACCCATATCCCTATCCCTACGCTTATCCGTACGGAAGGCCGTTCTGGGGGCCATACTGGCGCCCTTACCCCTATTGGTAAGCTGCCCGCGCGTTTTCTCTCTCACGCGAATGCCCCCGTCACTTGCGATTCGTGACAGACTCTGCGCAAAGCAAAATACTCATCGTCCGGAATGCGACCGCCAAGCGCGTCCATGATGACAAGAGCCGTGACGATCCTTTGCAGTGGAATGTGTATCTCGCCTTCCCCGACAGCTGGGCAGATTTCATTTGTCTTTTGATTTCTTCTGGCCCGACGCCAGCTCCGCATGCCCAAGGGATTCTTCGGCATGCTTAATCGCCTCCTTCGCATGCTCCAGCGCTTCTTTCGCATGCGAGTCGTTGCTCGCTTTCACGGATTCTTCCAGATGTTTGATGGCTTCTTTCTCATGCTTCACTCCTTCCCTTGCATGCTTGATCGTATCCTTCACATGCGTATCGCTTTCACCGGCATACAGAGAATCGAACGGTCCCATAGCCGACCATCCGGACAGAACCAACAGTGCCGTGACGAAAAAGAACCGTTTCATCATGATATCCCCCTATCGAGAATGTTTCCCTTGCACAACGACCCAATGGTAGCGCGCATGCCTCATCCCTCTTGTTACTGACCAGTTCTGGTGTAGTGTCCCGTAAGTTCGTGGGATTGATCCTCCAGGCTGCTCCCCCTCTCCCTTGCCCTTCTCCCCCAATGGGGGAGAGGAGACGGTGAGGCGCACGGTGCGATGAAGAAAGAGCACCATGTCTGT
>DAISKX010000328.1:0-4884 GCA_036820725.1 Nitrospiraceae bacterium | reverse complement strand
GGTCTGCCCGTTCAAGAGTTTGGCCACGCTGGCATGCATGCGTGAGAGAAATGGATTGGGGAATACACCGATCCAGAACACCAGGATGACGAGGGGCGCCATCGTGGCCATTTCTCTGGCGTTGAGATCCACGAGACGGTTGCGCTCGTGAGCAGCGGGCACTCCGAACACCACCCGTTGCACCATCCACAGCAGATAGGCTGCCGCCAGAATGACGCCCAATGCGGCGATGGTGGTGGCGATCTTGCTCCACAAAAACGTTCCGGCTAAGACGAGAAACTCTCCCACAAAGCTGTTTGTTCCGGGTAATCCCAGCGAGGAGAGGGCGAAAATCGTCAGGCAGGCGGCGAAGCGGGGCATGGGGCCTGCCAGGCCAATGTTATCTTTGATCAGCCGGCTGTGGGTGCGTTCGTAAATCATTCCCACGCAGAGAAAGAGTGCTCCTGTCGTGATGCCATGGTTGATCATTTGCATGACTGCACCTTCGATGCCTTGCTGGTTCAAGACAAAGATTCCCAGTGTCACAAATCCCATGTGACTGACGCTCGAATAAGCGATCAGTTTTTTGATATCGGATTGTGCCAATGCCATGTACGCGCCATAGATGATCGCGATGATCGACAGGGCGATCATGAGTTTGGAAAATGTGATCGTGGCATCGGGCAACATGGGAAGCGTAAATCGGAGAAACCCATAGGTTCCCATTTTAAGAAGGACACTGGCCAGGATCACGCTGCCGGCGGTCGGTGCCTCCACGTGCGCATCCGGCAACCAAGTGTGCAGAGGGAACATGGGGACCTTCACGGCGAAGGCGGCAAAGAAGGCCCAGAAGAGGAGCGTCTGCAGGGATGCACTGTACGTTCCCCGGCTCAGATCCAGGATATCGAACGTGTGGCCGCCGTTGAAGTACAACACCAGAATGGCGACCAGCAGCAGCATGCTGCCGGCGAGGGTATACAAGAAAAATTTGATCGCCGCATAGAGTCTGTTCGCACCCCCCCACATCCCGATCAACAAATACATGGGGATGAGCATGGCTTCCCAAAAGATATAAAACAGGACAAAGTCCAAGGCGGCGAATACACCGAGCATTGCCGTTTCCATGACAAGAAGCATGGCCATAAAACCCTGCACACGGTTTGTAATCGCGGTCCATGACGCCAAGACGCAAAAGGGGGTCAGGAAGATCGTCATGAGGAACAGCGGCAGACTGATGCCGTCGAGCCCCAGGCTATAGTTGATGGGCGGGACCTGGATCCACGCGACATGTTCAGTAAATTGCATGTGCGAGGATCCCGAATCGAAACTCCACCACAGCGGGAGGCCGATCACCAGGTCGGCGATGGTGACGCCCAGCGCGATCCAGCGGGCCTGCTGCGCTCCCATGAGAAACACCGCCGCGGCCCCGGCAAGCGGGAGAAATATGACAAGAGTGAGCCAGGGGAATGTCGTCGCTTCGCTCATGGAGCTACGCTCCGAAGGAAAAAGTAAAAAGTAAAAAGTAAAAAGTAAAAAAGAAGAAAGAAGTTTTGGTCTTTGCTCGTTTCTTCACTTTTGCCTTTTTTACCTTTACCCTACTGCTACAGCAGTAAGTACATGGTCAACATCAGAACGGTTCCGAGCGCCATGCCTAATGCATAGTGTTGGGTTTGTCCGCTTTGAATCAGCCGCAGCAACCACCCCGTCCAGGCGATGGCTCGCGCTATACCATTCACGGCCGCATCGATCACATGCACATCGATCCGGCTCCACAGTGCATGCGCGAAGGAAAAGGTCGGTCGCACGAAGAGACGAGCGTACAGTTCATCGACATACCATTTGTGAAGCGAGAGTTCGTAGAGGCTGCGCCATTGTTGAGCCAACCGGTCCGGTAGGGCCGGATTGACCACATACAGATAGTAAGCGGCTGCGATCCCCAGCAGTCCCATGATTGTGGCGACGGTCATGATGGCGAACGCCACAGGACTATCATGATGAGGTGCGCTTGCTTCATGCCCAGAGAATACCGGCTCAAGAAATCCCGGTATTCCAAGATATCCCGTGACGATACTCAGCAAAGCGAGAATCATCAATGGAACCGTCATAGTCGTGGATGGCTCGTGGATATGTCCCGCGCGGTGTGGATCGACGCGGGAAGGTCCCCAGAAGGTGACGAATACCAATCGAAAACTGTAGAACGCCGTCAGCCCTGCCGTGAACACTCCGCAGATCGTCAGGATCTGACCCAAAGACCCTGCGGACCACGACGCGATCAGGAGATCATCCTTGCTGAAAAATCCTGACGTCAGAGGAAATCCAGCCAAAGCGAGCGATCCCACGATGAAGGTCCAATAGGTCACGGGAAGTTTGTCTTTGAGCCCGCCCATCCGGCGCATGTCCTGTTCATGATGGAGCGCAATGATGACAGAACCGCATCCGAGGAACAGCAGCGCTTTGAAGGCGCCATGGGTCAAGAGGTGATAGATCCCGGCACCAAAGGCTCCCAACCCGCAGGCCATGATCATGTAGCCCAGTTGACTTACCGTGGAATAGGCCACCACCCGTTTGATGTCGTGCTGTGTCAGGGCAATGCTGGCACCGAGGAGCATGGTCGCTCCCCCGGTGATCGCCACGACCGTCAGGGCTGTGGGAGAGAGTTGATACAGCGGTGCGAATCTCGCCACCATGAACACCCCGGCTGTCACCATGGTGGCGGCATGGATGAGAGCGGAGATCGGCGTGGGGCCTTCCATGGCATCGGGAAGCCAGACATGGAGGGGAAATTGTGCGGACTTGCCGACTGCGCCGGCAAACAACAGGAGACAGATCAGCGTCATGACGGAGACGTCCCATGTCCCGCCGAACGGACCGAACACGTTCATGACCTCGCCGGCGACGGCGGGAGCCTGCTGAAAGACGGCGGTGAAATCGAGCGTACCGAACGTATACCACACGAGAAAGAGGCCAAGAATAAAGCCGAAGTCACCCACCCGATTGACGAGGAACGCTTTTGTCGCTGCGGCGCAGGCACTGGGCCGCTCATACCAGTGGGCGATCAGCAGATACGAGCACAATCCCACGGCTTCCCAGAATACATACAGCTGCAGCAGATTGTCCGCCATCACCAACATCAACATGGAAAAGGTAAACAGGGCGATGTACGAAAAAAATCGCGCGTACCCCGGCTCCCCATGCATGTATCCGATCGTATAGATGTGGACCAGGGAGCTGACCGTCGTGACCAGGATCAACATGGTGGCCGTCAATCGATCGATGGAATAGCCGATGTGGATATCCAATTGGCCGGACGTCAACCAGGTGTACCAGATCGCGGACAGCGGGAGTCCGGAGGCGACTTCATGGAGGGCAAACAGGGACAGAACCAATGAGCCGATGACGGCGGGCACGGCAATCAGATGCGCGCGATCCTTCACCCGGGAACCGGCGAGGCCCAGGACGAGGAACGATGCGAAGGGTAATAGAGGGATCAGCGCGTACAGCATAAGCAGAGCGTCAGTCGTCAAGCGTCATTGGTTAACCGCCAAGGTTTCGGATTCTGTTGATCTGAGCCGTTCAGCTGAACCGATCGACCTCAACTGTTATCGAATGTCTCTCCGTGTGTGCAGCGATTGACGAATGACGATTGACCATTGACGTATTACCATTTGAGTAAACTGAACTCATCCACGTTGATCGTTGATTTGGCGCGGTGAAGGGCGATGATGATCGCCAGTCCAACCGCCACCTCCGCCGCCGCGACCGTCAATGCGAAGAAGACAAAGACCTGGCCGGCTACATTCTGAAAGTACTCCGAAAACGCCACGAAATTGATGTTCGTCGCATTCAACATGAGTTCGACGGAAAGCAGGATGATGATAATGTTTCGACGGATGAGCACGCCCACCACTCCGGTCAAAAACACGACCGCGCTGAGAGCAAGATAGTAGGAGAGAGGAACGGTCATATGCTGTCTCGCCAATCGTCAATGGTCACACGTCGAGGTTGTACGTGGAATGTCTGAAACGAAGCTCGCTCCCTGCCCCGATCGACGAATGACGGTTGACGTCTCACGCTTCGCTTCCCCCGATATCTTTTTTTGCCAGGACAATCGCTCCGATCATGGCCACCAGCAGGATGAGAGAGGCGACCTCGAAAGGAAAGAGGTACGTGGAGTAGAGAATCTCTCCGATCGTTTCGGTGTTTCCGAATCCTCCTACCGTGTCCGCGGGCATCTTCCCAGGAGCGACGGTGGCTCCGCGACGCTGCAGTACCAACAGCAGCAGCTCGGTCAGAAGCATGACTCCGAGCAAGCCTGCCAGAGGGAGTTGCCCATGGTAGCGATCCTCCCGCTTCACATTCAGCAACATCACGACGAACAGATACAACACCAGAATCGCTCCGGCGTAGACGATCACCTGGACCGCTGCGAGAAATTCCGCGTGCAGCGTGACATACAGACCTGCCACATGGAAAAACATGATCAGCAAGGAGAGGGCGCTGTAAATAGGATTCCGCAAGGCGACAACGAGAATCGAGGTAGAGGCGATGATGGCGGCGAAATAGAAGAAGAACACTTGGTCCATTACCGGCACCTTTCACGAGGCTCATCGAACGAACTGTTCCGGGTTCGGTCCTCCCGGCAGCGGGCTGCTTGCATGTCGTTCGCGTCGGTTGGATGGAATCCAGACAGCGGGAGGAAAGGCTGACTCATGCAGACGATCCCTGAGGGGTCGTCACACAGAGTCTCAGCCGGTCGGCCGGCGTCGTTCGGCCACACGTGAGTCGCGGTCGAAATACAGTGACGGGACATTCCCGCCTTGTTGTCGATACCACATTGCCGCAGAAGCATCTGTTGTGCGTCACCGGACTAACTCGGTTTTTGCGGTACCTGCTTGAACGCGACAT
>DAISKX010000327.1:0-4887 GCA_036820725.1 Nitrospiraceae bacterium | reverse complement strand
AGCGGAGAGGCGATGTACACGAACTCTCCTTCGACATACCCCTGTAACATATTACGATCAGGACGACTGCAGCTGGTGAAGAGCGCAAGGCCCACGACAATGCACAGGAAGGCGTAGTGTTCGGTTTGTCGGCGCCGGTGCAGAACGATCACGATCGAGGCCTCCCTGTTTGCGTGAGCACGCCTTCGAGGATTACCGTGATGATGGCCGAGAATCCCGTCTTCGGCGTGAGACCGAGTTCCGTCATCTTTCCGGGATTGAGAATCGCTTGGACGGACCCCAGCAACATCTCGGTGATGAGGGGGGCCACAATATCCTTCCGTATCATGCCGGCCTTCCGGGCCTGGTCAAAAAACTTTCCGAAGTAGCGCCGGATCAGGATGCGGCGACGGGTCTCAACCATCGTGAAGAACTCCGGCTCCCGCTGGATGTCGCGCACGAACGGTGGCTGAATTTCTCCGGTGTGCTGCTGCAGACATGCCAGTAAATCATGTAGGACGCGGGAGATATCCGAACAGTCGGCGGTAATCAGGTGAAGATCGGTCTCAATGTTCTGAAATTTATCCTCGAGCACCGCCTTCAAGAGGAGGGGCTTGGCGCGAAAACCGGCGTAGAGAGTCTTCTTGCTCATTCCAAGCTCACGGGCGAGATCATCCATCGTGACGCTGCGGAACCCGTGAGCAAAGAAATGTCGTCTGGCGGAAGCGATGATGCGCTGCGATGTGGCCGGCTTGATTGACTGATCGAGGGATGATTTCGGCATGGGACTGTGTATACCTAGGAAACTTGAATAGTACTACCAGTTTCCTTCCGTCCGTGGCAAGTCGTGCGATCGGACCCTGGAAGACGCCGGCGGGTAGATTCTACCGGCGTCGCATTTCTCTCCTCTTGTTGACCGCATGAAAGCCCGCCTCTACACTTTCTTCAATCCGGCAGAGAGTGTGACTCGACTTTCGGTGGCGGAAAGACCTCATGAGTGATGTAACGACAGTGACGGCATTCGGGTTCTGTGTGGTGGGCGCGCTCTTGCTCTTGAGTGGCCTCGCAGCACTGCGTCGGCGACGACTGCTTCGGATGTCCATTCATACTGCCTTGGCGATGGCCGCTCTTTCAGTGGGGGCCTTGCTGGTGACGGTTCAGATGTCGCTGTCCGGGTATCGTGCGTTGACCCGGGAAGAGGTTGCGGCGACCATCCGGACGGAGCCTCTTGCCCCATCGCGCTTTCGCGTCGAAGTCCACCTGGCCGGAGGAGACATGAAGACGTATGAGGTGGCGGGGGACGAAATCTATCTCGATGCACATATCCTCAAGTGGAAGTCGTGGGCCAATCTGCTCGGCCTGCACACCGCCTATGAGTTGGACCGCGTGGGTGGTCGCTATACCTCCATTGGAGACGAGCGGGATAAGCCTCGCACGATCTATAGTCTCACGCAGGCTCGGCCGTTGGATGTATTCAGATTGCGGCAACGCTATGCGGCATTGAGTCCCATCGTCGACGCGGAATATGGATCCGCTGTGTTTGTTCCCGTTCACAGCCGGATGACGTTTGAAGTTCGCGTCTCTACCACCGGCCTGATGCTTCGTCCCGTCGAGTCCGCTGCATCCCTTCTACGATAGCCGCGCGTCATCACTCCCGCTTTTGACATCGCATGCCACACAGAAACGGCCGATGACCAGCGATGGCACACAATGCGTGGCCTCTGCCACTGCGACATGATCGGCTCGCACCTTTCCCGAAGAAGTCCGGCATGTCATGATGGATTTCTCATAGGGAGGAATCAGACATGTCTATGTTGCAGTCAATTCTTCTGTTTATCGTTGCTGGTCTTTGCGAGATCGGTGGTGGATATCTGGTATGGCAATGGTTGCGGGAGGGAAAACCGATTGGCTATGGGATGATAGGGGCACTGATCCTTATGCTCTACGGGGTCATTCCTACCTATCAAGCGCCGGGATTCGGTCGAGTCTATGCCGCCTATGGAGGAATTTTCATTGTGTTGTCGTTGCTCTGGGCCTGGGGAATCGATGGGACTAAACCGGATCGTTATGACGTCATAGGAGGAATCATCTGTCTGGCCGGCGTGGGCGTCATCATGTATACGCCGCGCGGCTAGCCCGCCCGCTTGGCTATGGATCGGAAGAATAACGCGGGTCATGAGGGGGAGGGAAGAGTGGCCCTGGTCTGCTGAACGTGTCTCAGCCATTGCGTAAGCCTTCGCCGCGAATCAGAATCAACTTGGAAGCATGGCATGGCGTAAAAGAGGATAAAGGGATAACTTCCGGGAGTAAGAGGATATGGACAACGATCAGAAGTTTCGAGAGCGGCATGAATGGACAGGGGCGTTCAACTCAATCGGCTTCGTGCTCGGCACCGTCCTTGCGCTGATGAGTTCCGGGTGTTTTGCTCTGGCCGTAGGCGCGGCCGGCGGTGCTGCGGGCGCGGTGTACGTGCTCGGCAAATTGACCGAGGAAGTGAATCATGAGGTGCCGGTGGTTCATGAGGCAGCGGTTCACGCCATGAAAGATCTGGGTTTGAAACTTTCGGAAGACCGGGCTGACCAGCTTTCTGCGCATCTGGAATCGGAATTTTCAGACGGCACAAATGTGTGGATTGATATGAAGGCGATCGCGGATAACCGAACGAAGCTCGTCATTCGAGTCGGTGTGACCGGAGATGAAGCGCGCGCGAGAAAAATCGACGATGCAATCAAACGCCGCTTGCCGCGTGCCGCCTAAGGATCGGCCCGATCGGAGCAGACGAACCACTCACCCAGGCCGAGGTGTGAAGCTTTATAACTGTGGAATCGGCGGCCGAGTCGGGGGTGCGGGATGGGGATCCGGCGAAGGCAACGGCGGCTGGGGAGACGGGAAAGGATCTGGGTCCGGCGGCAATGGTCCGGGATCCGGCTCGGGATTGGGCTTCGGCAAAGCGAGCTCGACATGTACTATCGAGCGATGATCCTTCGAGAGAGAGTACTGCTGTAGGCAATGGGGCATGGGTCATTTCTCCTTCGACTTATCGCAATGGCAGGGCACCAACCGCACTTCTCACAATCTCAGTATCGGTGATCGGGAAAATCTCCACAACGCGGGTGATACCTAGTCATGGCTAGGGTCCTTCCCAGGGGCGCACTCGTCGGCCCTCTTCTATACTCGTGCCTTATACGACGTGTCTCGCCCTGCTCCAGAAGGAATGCACCCATGAAGATCTCACAGGTCATCCTATTTCAGTCGCTCTTTATCGTGTCGTTGTCCCTGAGCGCAGCCCAGGCTATTATGTTCGAAGGAGCCGAGGGGATGAAGCCTCCACAACCTTCGCACTTAAATAACGACCAACCCCAAATTGGCCGGCCGGTGGAGGGAGAAGTGCTTCGTATTGACGGCAATGATCTTTTTGTCGAGGATCAGAGCGGGAACGAAGTTCGCTTGCGAGTGGATGACTCGACGGTTAAGATCGGGACCATCAAGGAAGGGGCGAGAATCGAAGCGCGGGTCAATAATGACGACTATGCACTGTCTATTAGACCAATAGGGCCGGATCAGTGAGTGGTCATTGTTGGGTTTTTTATGGAAGGTGAAGATCGTTGAGGATATTCTCAATGTACAGTCTGTGAGTTATCCAGGTCGCGAGGCGGAGGCATATCTTCCTCGCACCGGATTCTGTGCGGCTAAGAGGGCTTCGTTTTTCGTCGGCTGATTCCTATCCTATTGATTCCATTCTTTCTACCTTTTACAGCATGACGACAGTGAGTTGGCGGCCAATCTTTCCTCGAAAGAAGGGCAAGCCTAGATGCGTCCTGCCGGCGAATGTCTCCCTTGTCACGCTGCTGATTTTTAATCTGCTGTGCGTTCAGGTGGGAAGGAGTGAGGAGACGGACCAACCGACGCCTGAAGCCGGGCAGGAGTTCCGGACAAAACTCTTCGGCGAAGAGGTCTATGTGCCTCCCCGCGATCGTCGAAGCGTGACCGCGGCCAGCTTCGGCACCCAGTTGATACCGAACGGACCCAGTCAGCTGGAGGTGCTGCCATTCGGCGCGCTGTATGTCTGGCGTAATTGGGATGATGAGAACCGCCGATTCCGGGGCACGTTTTCCATTGCCGTCAATGATCTCATCTATACGATCGGGCTCAAGAGGCACCCGAATTGGTCCCTGGTTTTTACCCTGAATAACTTCATCGTACCAATAGGCCGTTCTGAATATGTGGAAGGGCAACGAATCAGCCAATCGGAAGTCGAATGGAACTATATTTTCGGAGGAGCGGGCTTTAGCTACCGATTGCCCGTCCATCCTTTCAGCCAGGACAGCGCTGTAAATATTTCCCTGACCTATGAACCCGGATATCGCTGGTTTGCGGGAACAGGTCAGACGTCACGTCAATATATCGTGCCCAAGGACACGTATGAGGGACGGATTCATTTCAAGGTCCGTGCGGACTCGTTGACCAGGAATTTGATGGAGCTTCCCCACCAGGGATTCACGATGGGTGGCGATGTGATGTATGGGCACCGTGCGCGGTGGAGCCAGTGGGGCGGGCCGCCGTTCGATACGCCGGATTTTAAGAATGAACGAACCTACACGTCGGCCACGGCCTATGTGCTCTTTGCCAACGGGCTCCCCTTCGTGGAAAGCGAGAAGCATCGCTTGATGACCAGTGTGCATGGCGGGATCGGCAAGGATCTCGATCGGTTCTCAGCCTTTCGACTCCCGGGACGTCCGACGGGCTATGAATGGGAAGCTGTGTCGTTGCCGATGATCCACGGCGTGGCCTTCAACGAATTATTTCCCCGCCGCTATGCCGTGGCCAACCTCCAATATCGGTATGAGGCCCTGTTCTTTCTCTTTCCTTATCTCGAAGCGACGTGGGGCCTGGTCGAGCGTCCACGGT
>DAISKX010000326.1:0-4894 GCA_036820725.1 Nitrospiraceae bacterium | reverse complement strand
CTGGCGCCCTTTCGAGCTGAATCCGGCCATGCCCGCCGCTGGCATGGACCGCAAGACCTATCTGGAAGCGAAGTTCGGGAGTCTCCAGCGGGTGGAATCCACGCTCGCGCAGGTGAGGGAGGCAGGAAAACAATCGGGAATCGCGTTTGCATTCGAACGCATGACGAGGGTGCCGAATACATTCGATGCCCATCGACTGGTCTGGCTTGCAGAACAGCACGGCAGGCAGGAACAGGTCGTCGAAACATTCTTCCGCGGATATTTCGAAGAGGGAATTGATCTCAGTGATCGGGATGCGTTGGCCGCCCTGGCAGAAGCGGGAGGTCTGGAGGGCCGACTGATCGCCACATATCTAGAATCGGATGAGGGGGTGAAGGCGGTGCGTGACGAAGAACGGAAGGGTCTCCAGCTCGGCATCCGCGCGGTCCCATACTTTCATCGTGATGGCCTGGCAGGACTCTCCGGAGCACAGCCGTCGGCGGTCATGGCCGAATGGTTGCGGCAGAAAGCGGGAGAGCAGGCTCCCGCATAATCCTCACATAACGGCGAAGATTCGACCGGTGCGCCGCCTCGCGTGCCGGTCAGTACGGTTTTGATGAGCAAGGAGATCCGGCTGATGGCTGTTCAAGTCTACGGGTGTAATCATATTGTGATCGAGGTCACCGACGCCAAGAAGGCAGTCAAATTCTATTCGGATGTCTTCGGTTTGAAAATGCTGCGTGGCGGCGAAGGCGCGGCCTGGTGCAAGCTGGGGGAGCATCAGTTCATGGCGATCTTCGAGGTCGAGACGCTCCAGCCCGATCGGGTGAAGCATTTCGGGCTCATGGTTCGCGACGACAAACAGGTCAAAGAAGTGCGGAAGAAACTGGTCGGCAAGTACAAACTGAAGATGATACCGGGATTTCGTTGCGACTTCCGGGATCCGTGGGGCAACCGGATTCAAGTCGGCGATCTCCATGATGAATCGCTGATCTGGTTGCTCCCTTATCAGGAAGTGCAGGAATTGGGCATTACGTTCAAAGATCATCATACACAAGGGGAGAAGATGTCATGAGCACCGCAAATCCGCAGCAACGGCTGAACGATCTCTTCAATCACATCCGCCAGGGAAAAGTGATTGAGGCGATGAACGAGTTTTACGATCAGGATACGCAGATGCAGGAGAACGCCAATCCGCCGACGAAGGGTCTGGCCGCCAATATCGCGCGGGAGCAGGAGTTTATGAACGGCGTCAAGGAATGGAAAGGGTTCAATGTGATTGCGAGCGCGGCGGGAGACAACGTGACATTTTATGAGTGCACCATCGATTTCATCGCCACCAATGGGCAACCCGTGCACATGGAACAGGTCGTCGCGTCAAAATGGAAGAACGGCAAGATCGTGCATGAGCGTTACTATTACGACACCGGGCGAAAGTAACGACCGTGCGCACGCGACCACAGTGAAGGGCCTGAGCACATGAAAGCGGTCGGCCTGTACACATCCCTGCCCATCGACCATCCTGAATCCCTCGTGGATGTGGAGGTGCCGAAGCAGGCGCCCGGCGAGCGGGATCTCCTCGTGGCGGTCAAGGCGATCGCGGTGAATCCGGTCGACTACAAAGTGCGCTCGCGACCGATCACAGACTCGACCTTGCGCATACTAGGATGGGATGCGGCGGGGATCGTCGATGCGGTCGGCCCGGCAGTCACTCTGTTCAGACCGGGCGATCCCGTCTATTACGCTGGGGACATCACCAGGCCCGGATGTAACGCGGAATATCATATGGTGGATGAGCGGATTGCCGGCCGCAAGCCTAAGTCCCTGGATTTTCCACAGGCGGCCGCGTTACCCCTGACGACCATCACAGCCTATGAGGCGTTGTTCGATCGTCTCGGCATCGACGTGGATGGTCGCTATCGTGGCCGGACGGTGTTGGTCGTTGGCGGAGCGGGAGGTGTCGGCTCGATCGGCATTCAACTCGCCAAACTGGCCGGTCTCACTGTCATCGCCACGGCATCGCGTCCGGAAAGTGAGACATGGGTGAAACAATTGGGGGCCGATGCCACGGTCGATCATCGCCGCCCGTTACGTTCCCAACTTGAGGCGCTGGGACACCGGTATGTCGATTATGTCGCCATCTTCAACAATACCGACCAACATTGGAATCAAGTCTGCGACGTCGTGGCTCCGCAGGGTCGTATCACGTCGATCGTCGAAAATGAAGGAGCTCTTGCTCAAGGGGTACTCAAACAGAAGAGCGCCATGTTCGTCTGGGAGTTCATGTTTACACGCTCCATGTACAAGACCGACGATATGATCGAACAACACCGATTGCTCAATCGCGTCACAGAGTGGATCGATGCCGGCAAGGTGCGAACGACGGTCAAGGAAGTGCTGTCTCCGATCAACGCATCTAATCTGCGGAAAGCCCACGCAGCACTCGAAAGGGGACAGGCTATCGGGAAGATCGTGTTGGAAGGCTTCTGAGGTTCTCAACGATGGGAAGGGAGACGATGAGATTAGATGGAAAAGTGGTGCTGATAGCGGGTGGTTCCGGAGCCTTGGGACAGGCGGTTGCTCCAGCGTGTGTGGCAACAGGCGCCCAGATCATCACGGTAGGTCGGCATCTTCCGTCGATGCAGATTAAAGGGATTGTTGCGATGACCGGTGATGTCACCGACGAAGCGGACACCCGGCGCCTCGTGACGGACGTGATTCAGAAAGCAGGCCGGCTCGACGTCCTCATCAACATGGTCGGCGGCTTCGCAGAGGGTCACGTTCAAGACACCGACGTCACGGTCTGGCAGCGGATGTTGACGATGAACCTGACTTCTGGATTTCTCCTGTCTCGTGCCGTTCTGCCGGCGATGAGACAGCAACGAGCGGGACGGATTCTCCATATTGCAGCCAAGGCCGCGATCGAGCCGTTTCCCGGCGCAGCAGCGTATATTGTCGCGAAGTCTGGTCTCGTGGCGCTGATCCGGACGTTGGCGTTGGAAGTGGCCGGTTCAGGCGTGACCGTCAACGGGGTCCTGCCAAGCACGATCGATACGCCGACCAACAGAAAGAGCATGCCTAATGCCGACGCATCGAAATGGGTCAAGCCGGAGTCGATTGCCAAACTGCTCGTGTTCCTGGCGTCCGACGAAGCAAGCCAGATCAACGGCGCATTGATTCCGGTAGGATGACTACGGGGGCAACCATGAAAGCACATTACCTCGGACATGTAGTGTTTTATGTGAAGGACCTTCAACGGTCATTGGCGTTTTATCGCGACTTGCTGGGGTTCAAGGAAGTGGGCCACATTTTCAACGGAGCCGCCGCAGCTCTGACGTCCGGGCGAACCCATCATGAACTATTGTTGATCCAGGTCGGAGATGCGCCGGGACCGCCGGAGGGACGGCGCCGCGGCCTGTATCACATCGGGATCAAGGTCGGGGACAGCCTGGATGAGCTGCGGGTGGCAAAGAAGGAGTTGGAACAGGCCAGAGTGCCCATCGATGGGATGAGCGATCACACCGTCAGTCAAAGCCTCTACTTGCGTGACCCCGATGGCAATGAAGTGGAGCTGTATGTCGATGCCGACGAGTCGGTCTGGAAAAACAATCCCAACGCCGTCGTGTCGCTCATCAAGCCATTACACTTATAGGTAGACAAACGGCTTCGTTCAATCATCAAGGCAACGTGTCTTGATGTGGTTCAAAAACAATTGGTATAAGCAACAATCTCTGTATGGGTTACCTACACAGAAACAGGAACTTACCATGACACAAGGAGGAGAATGCATATGCTGAAGAGAATGGTTCTCGGTTCGATGGGTCTCAGCCTCTTGATGCTGGCGCCCTATGCGCTGGCTGACCAAGGGGGGAAGCATGGCCCTGGAGGGACACACGGCAAAGAGACTCACATGAAGATCGGCGGTGTCGTCTCCAAGGTGCAACCAAAATACACGACCATTAAGACTCCATGGGGGTCCATGACCATCACTTCTGATACCACCCCAAAGAACCTTGAAGTGGGAGAAGAGGTGGAGATGTGGGTCAATGAGAACAATACGGTGATCGATGTCCATCGGAAAGGGGATCCGGCGCATGTGCATCGCTTCGTCACCGGTAACTTGGTCTATGTCGGCAAGATGAAGAAGGAGATCAAGCTCTTGACCCCAGAGGGCGAAAAAGTGTTTCCGCTCGACCGGCTCGAAACCAAAACTGGTGGCATCGAGGAAGGCGCATCGGTCACGGTGGAACTGAACGAGGCAGGGAAGGTAATTGACCTGCATCGCTTCACCGTGGAGATGAGCTTCGATGAGCATCCTCACACCAAGTCCGGCCAGCACCTGACCTTGAATGGGGTTGTGACGAAAGTTCAGTCGGGACTGTACTATGTGAAGACCCCCGTGGGCCAATACACCATCAACGCGAAGACGGCTCCGTCCGATGCCGCCGTCGGTGATGAGGTGACATTATGGCTCAATGAAGAGAATCTGGTCATCGACCATCATGGAAAACACAAGAATAAGCCGGGGACGCACCGGCTGATTACCGGCAAGCTGATCTATGCCGGGCTGACCAAGAAGGAGATCAAACTCTGGACCCCAGAGGGAGAAAAGGTGTTCCCGCTTGAGCGGATGGAGGTCAAGACGAAGCCGATCGAAGAAGGCTCGCTGATCGTCCTCGAATTGGACGAGAAGGGGACGGTCATCGATCTTCGAAAAGCTCAGTGAGTCGAATCATGGAAACCGGCGGGCGCATGTCAAAACCAAGTACGTATGTGCGCGCCGGCTACATGCTGAGGATCAAGCGCGAGTGTGGGGTCCCGTAAGGTCGCTGGATTGATCCGCCGGGCTGCTCCCCCTCTCCCGGGCCCTCTCCCCACGGGGGAGAGGCGGCGGTGAGGGGGCGAACCGCCGGTG
>DAISKX010000325.1:0-4905 GCA_036820725.1 Nitrospiraceae bacterium | reverse complement strand
ACTCAATTGGCTTTTTCGGTTTGCTTCCTACGCCGGACCGCCGTCCTTTACGAGTTCTCGCATTTGTCCTTGTCCGCTGTCCCCGAACGGGCAATCCTTTGCGATGTCGCAGTCCCCTGAACGTGCCCGTATCCATGAGACGTTTAATGTTCATGGAGACTTCTTTTCGGAGGTCACCTTCAACTTGATAGTCGTGATCGATGACTTCACGAAGTTTGACGATTTTATCTTCGCTTAAATCTTTCACGCGAATCGCCCCATCTATCCCAGCTTTCTTCAGGATTTGCAGGGCTGATGCTCGGCCAATACCATAGATGTATGTGAGACCAATGTCGGTTCGCTTGTCCCGCGGTAGATCGACGCCTGCGATACGTGCCATAGCTCTCCCCTTTGCTTACTCGTGCGCGTGAAGCTTTCCCAAATCTTCGCACACGGATACCCTGCAAGACCCATTTCCGAATGGTCGACGTAAGATCATCTCACGGGCCCGGTTATCGTCGACACGTCTCAACCCTGTCTCTGCTTGTGCCGGGGGTTCACGCAAAGCACTCTCACAACTCCCCGCCGCCTTACGACCTTGCACTTCGCACAGATCGGCTTGACTGAAGATTTCACTTTCATAACTGGAAAACCTCGCCTATTTGAATCGATAGGTAATACGCCCTCGTGTCAAATCATAGGGCGACAATTCAACGGTCACTTTGTCCCCCGGCAGGATACGAATGAAATGCATCCGCATTTTTCCGGAGATATGTGCCAAAATCTTGTGTCCGTTGTCCAATTCCACTCGAAACATCGCGTTCGGTAAAGTCTCTGCGACCGTCCCTGTAACTTCTATGACATCTTCTTTTGGCACGAAGCTGGCTGCCTCCATCAAAAAATTACAGGGCGGACAATATTCTGGCCGAACCTTTTGCTTGAATCGCGATCGTATGCTCAAAATGCGCCGAGAGACTGCCGTCCTGTGTGACTGCCGTCCACCGGTCGTCCAGAATACGAACAGTACTTTCCCCCATATTCACCATCGGTTCGATAGCCAGAACCATTCCAACTTGCAGCCGTGGACCCTGGCCTGGCTTCCCATAGTTAGGCACCTGTGGTTCCTCATGAAGCTGCCGACCGATCCCGTGACCGACAAACTCGGTCACCACAGAAAACCCTGCGGCCTCCACATGCGTTTGCACGGCGTGAGAGATATCCGACAGACGATTGCCCACGACCGCTTGCTCGATACCCAATAATAATGCCTCTTCTGTCACCCGGACCAGCCTTTGCACTTCGGGACTGACCGACCCCACAGGAACGGTGACCGCGGAATCGCCGTAGAAACCGCCGACGATCGCCCCAAGATCCAGTCCGATAATATCTCCATCCATCAAACGACGGCCGGACGGAATCCCATGCACGACCTGCTCATTCACAGATGCACACAGCGTTTTGGGAAAATTGCGGTATCCTTTGAACGCCGGTACCCCACCCCGTGAACGGATCGCGTCTTCGGCAATCCGGTCCAACTCATCGGTCGAAATTCCAGTCCGAACTTCCTTCTTCAAAATCTGGAGTGCTTCAGCAACCATTCTCGACGCCTTCGCCATGACTTCCACTTCCTCAGGCGTCTTGAATACAATCATGTCGCCCCATGCTTGGCCAATAACTTGGCTAATTTCTCGTAGACGGAATCGACCGCTCCGGACGCATCGAGATCGACAAGCAAGTCCTTACCCCGATAATAGTCGACCAGCGGAGTGGTTTGCTCTTCGTAGACTTTCAGACGCGCTTCAATCGTCTCCGGCTTGTCGTCGCTACGTTGGATGAGCCCCTGGCCACAGCGATCACAGATGCCGCTCTTCGCCGGAGGAGCAAACTCAATGTGAAACACCGTGTGGCACGCGGGACAACTGCGCCGCCCGCTGAGTCGACGAACGACCTGCTCGCGAGGCACTCGAAAATTCACGACGCGGTCGAGCTGAGTCCCATATTCAGTCAACATCTTGGCAAGTTCTTCAGCCTGTGCCACGGTGCGCGGGAACCCATCCAGGATGAATCCACGAGCGCACGCGGGCTGTCCGACCCTGTCTCGGACGAGTCCGATCACCACCGAATCCGGAACAAGTTGTCCTTGATCCATATAGCGCTTCGCTTCCAGACCAAGCTCGGTCTCGTTCCGAACGGCTTCCCGGAGAAGATCCCCGGTTGAAATCTTCGGCTGATTGAAGTCTGCCGAAACGCGATCGGCCTGTGTTCCCTTTCCTACGCCGGGAGCTCCGAGAAACACCAATCGCATCGATTCCTCTACGAACTCCGGCCGCGCAATCGACCTTTTGCAAGAAAGCCCTCATAATTTCGCATGAGCATATGGGATTCTATTTGCTGCGCAGTGTCCAGTCCCACTCCAATGACAATCAACAATGATGTCCCACCAAAATAAAACGGCATGTTAAGTTTATAAATTAAAAACTCCGGAATAACGCATACGATCGCCAGATAAATAGCTCCAGCAAAAGTAATCCTTGTCAGGACCATATAAATGTAATCCGAGGTGCGTTGGCCCGGCCTGATGCCGGGAATAAACCCCCCGTACTTTTTCATATTGTCTGCCATGTCGACCGGGTTCAGAACGACGGCCGTATAAAAGAAACAAAAAAACACGATGAGTCCGACATACATCAGGGTGTACAGGAGCGAACCAGGGGCGAGTTGCATTCCAATCGCTTTGATCCATGGCGTCTCAAAGAATCCTGTGATAGTGGCTGGAAACGCGATAATGGACGAGGCGAAAATCGGAGGGATGACTCCCGCCGTGTTAATCTTGAGAGGAATATGAGTACTCTGTCCCCCATAGACCCGCCGACCGATGACACGCTTCGCATACTGAACCGGCACCTTCCGACGTCCACTCTCCAGAAAGACAATCGCCGCGACGACGCCCAACATCACAACCGTGAGCACGACGAGTATGACGAAACTTATCTGGCCAACCTTATAGAGATCAAACGTCTGTGCTACTGCACTGGGCAGGCGCGCCACGATACCCGCAAAGATAATGAGAGAAATCCCATTCCCAATCCCCCGTTCGGTAATCTGCTCACCCAACCACATCAGGAAGCCGGTTCCGGCACAGAGGGTAATCACCGTCATGAAACGGAAACCCCATCCGGCACTCATCACAAACGCACCGTTGTTCATTTGCTCGAGTCCGACCGCAATCCCGAACCCTTGGATGAGTGCAATTCCGATCGTACCAAGCCGTGTATATTTGATGATGGTTTTTCGACCGCGCTCACCCTCTTTCGCCAGTTTAGAGAGATGGGGGATAACAACTGTCAGTAATTGCAGAATAATCGACGCGCTGATATACGGCATAATGCCCAGCGCGAAGATCGTCAGCCGGGAAAGTGATCCCCCTGAAAAGATGTCGAGAAATCCGAGTAAGGCTCCTCCCTGCTTCTGGAGAAACTCGGATAAAGCCTCTCCGTTAATGCCCGGAGTCGGGATGTGTGCGCCGACGCGATACACCACCAGCATCCCGAGTGTAAACAGGATGCGGGTCCGTAACTCGGGGATTTTGAAAATGTTCTGAAAACTGGCCAGGAGTCGCTCAAACACCGCGAATGACCTCGGCTCTCCCTCCAGCTGCTTGAATCTTTGTTTCGGCCGATTTGCTAAACTTGTGGGCTTGAATAACGAGCGGACGAGTAATCTCCCCAAGCCCCAGAATCTTCACAAGTTGTCCTTTTCTTCTAATCAGCCCTTCCTTTACCAAAAACTCAGGTGTGATTGCCTCGGTAGTTTCCACTTCCGCCAAGCTTTTCAGATTCACGATCGCGTATTCCGTACGGAATGGGTTGATGAATCCGTGCTTCGGCAGCCGGCGAATGAGTGGCATCTGGCCACCCTCAAATCCCGGCCGTTTTCCGCCGCCCGATCGAGCGAGCAACCCTTTATGCCCTTTGGTCGATGTCTTACCATGGCCCGACCCTGGACCGCGACCGATGCGCTTTGGACGACGTTTTGCCCCTCGCGGGGGCGCTAAGTCATGTAGCTTCATTGCGAACTCACTTCGAGAAGATAGCCAACTTTCCGGATCATTCCCTTGACTTGGTCTGTATCAGGCCGCACGACGGTTTGATGCATTCGTCGCAGACCCAGCCCATGAAGGACGAGTCGATGGCGATGTGGGGTACCAATCGGACTTCGTTTCAGGGTGATGCGCAGGCCCTTCGCTGTTTCCGCTCGCTTGGCTGAATTCATCCGACTTGTACCTTTGTTGGAGCCTCACCGCCAATGGCACGCCGTAGATGCAGAACTTCGTGCGGATCACGCAATTGAGTCAATCCATCAAGCGTGGCCCGAACGGTGTTGAATGGATTACCCCGGCCTAATGTCTTGGCAATGATATTGTGCGCACCGACCAGCTCAACGACCGCGCGCACCGCGCCACCGGCAATGATTCCAGTCCCCTCAGCCGCCGGCTTCAAAAGCACGTGTTCCCCGCCGAAAAGCCCATGAACTTCATGAGGAATGGTCCCGTGCTTCAGCGGTACCCGCACCAGATGCTTCTTCGCTTGCTCCACCGCTTTCGAAATGGCCACAGGAACTTCGGCGGCCTTGCCTTTACCGATCCCGACCCAGCCTTGCCCATCTCCCACTACGACAAGCGCACAGAAATTAAAACGCTTTCCGCCCTTCACCACCTTCGCGACACGGTTGATAAAGACAACCTTGTCTTTTAAGCTCAGTTCGTCAGGGTTTACTCGCACGGAGCGCTTCTCCTTCTTAGAACGTGATGATAAATCTGCCGGGCATCAGGTACCGCACCTAGAATTGCAGCCCCCCTTGGCGCGAGGCCTCGGCCAAGGCCTTCACCCGTCCATGGTACAGACGTCCGCCACGGTCGAACACGAC
>DAISKX010000324.1:0-4927 GCA_036820725.1 Nitrospiraceae bacterium | reverse complement strand
ATACAGCCCCATGCCGGCAGAAGCATGAGCGCCGTCACGACGCAGCCCCGGGCGATTCTCAAGCCATCGGTTCCGAGTTGCCTGGTTGGAGGGTTGTTCATATCGTGCGTCCGTCCATGGAGTAGGTTCACGACTGTGCCCGAGCGCCGCCTGCCGGCATGGTGTAATGCTCCTCGATAGCGGCTCGAATCAGCCGACGGCTTTCGGCCGTCGAAACCCCAGGCAGGTCCTCCACCCTCCGAACCGCTTCAGCCAGTACCTCATCCTTGATGGACTTGAGCATCCAGGCGGAATAATCCCTCTTACGAAGATGATGCTCCCAAGTGGCTTCATCGACACCCTCGGCGATCTGCATGAATAAGATGAGGTTTTGCGCGCGCAGGTTCAGTTGTCCGGCCGGTCCTTTGAAATAGAAACTCCGGTCAGGGGGAAGTTCTCCTTCCGCATACTTGCGTCGGTGCCGGCGCCGTTCCATGTCGTTCGGAGCGATATGCAATTTGAACGGCGCCTGGCTTCCCGACCGTTCCCAGAGAATTGCCTCGCCCGGCACGAGTCGGATCTCCGGCGTCGGCGGAACAGGCTCCCCGATGGCTGCGCAGTACCCGGCAATCGTTTTATCCGGCCCATCCCCCAAGACCGCGATGATCTCCACCGATGCCAAGATTGACTTCTCGATTTGATCCGGATGGACAGTCACATACACCATGCCGGACAGCGCCTGCGCCAGAACAAGCGAGCCAGGGTTCCATTCGGCGGGAAGCAGATGGTGCGTCTCATCCACCAGGATCCAATGCGGCCTGCCGGTTTTGGCTCGAAATTCCTGCATGCGGGGCAGTAACCCCAGGAAAAACGACGGGCGATCTTGCAAGGGAATGCCGATGAGATTGACGACCACGCTGTTTTCCGGCTTGTCCAATGCCGTGAGAATTTCATTGACCGCGGGACCACGCTCCGCGGTGCCTAAAATGATCGCCTCGGGAAATCCTTCGTAGTCTCCCTCCGGATCTATGACGCAAAACTGATACCCCTGTTGTCCGAGCCGCTCGAGAATGCCCGTCGCAAGGGTGGACTTGCCGCTCCCCGAGGTGCCTGCCAGCAGAATATTTTGTCTCGCGGGATAGAGGGTGACATCCTGCCCATTGTCGCGCTTCCCAAGCAGGATTCGATGCCTCTTCACGTCCCGGGATTCCGCTTCCAGATCGTTTTCCAGTAAATCCACGATGACTTCGACGACACCGGCCCCGCGTTCCCCCTTGGTGGTCCGGTCGGCTGTCTCTTTCAACATGGGAACCGCATTCGCCACGGCCACGCCATACTCGGCAAAATTCAATAGGGCATGATCGTTTTCGGCATCGCCGATCGCGACGACGTTGTGTGGTGAAAGATCCAACTCGTCCAAAGCCGCTTTCAATCCCGTCGCTTTATTGATGCCGGCCGGCAGCACCATGACGGCGCCTTTATTGAAAACGATGCGTAGTTCAAGGCCTAGATCGCGGATCACATCAAGGACCACAGTTTCGTAGGGTTCGTGGGTTGCCACGATAGTTCCTCCGACGCTGAGGTGCCGGACCCCTCGACGTTGGAGTTCTTCAACAAATACCGGAGAGGGGGCGGGAGCAAGCATCTTCTGTTCTTTCGTGGCCGGGGTGTAAAGGAGTGCGCCGTTTTCAGCCACGACCCGCTCGCATAAGGTGATCTGGGGGAAAACTTCGAGCAACTCAGAGAGCACACGACCGGTCACCAGGATCAGCTTGCGACCGGACGCCACCAATCGTTCCAGCGCCTGCACGGTGCCTTCATCCACCCTCCCATCATGAGCGAGGGTTCCATCATAGTCCGAGGCCAAAGCTAAATAACGCATCCTTCAGCGAATTCTCCTTCGGAAGCCGTGGAAAAACCCATGAGACGATCAGATGATAGGCGCGCGTTTCAGAACAAGGTGAGCGAAAGCAGAAGCGGCATGTTCAATGGAACGGTCCTTTGGGTCGTTCTTGACGACTGCTGATACGGAGTCGCGAATGCCGAACCGGCTCATCAGGGTCGCGGGTATAATGCGATCGGTCTTCACCGACTTGGATCTCCCGCAACGGCAGGATCAACCTTTGTTTCATGTGGGGCGCCGCCGTTTCCAGCTCCAACTCGACGACCTGGTCCGTACAGTCGATGACTTTCGCATTCAAATCTTTCTCATTCACGAAATCCACCGTCACTCGCTCTTCCTCGTTGATCCAGGGCTGGATCAGTTTGGCTTTTTCCTGGCCGTCCATCATGGCATGACCCATCGGCTGCCGGCGGGCACCGCGCCACATGGGGCGCGGTGCCCGGGCATCCACCGCTTACCGGGAGTGAGGCGGAATCGCGACGTCAATCACCTTGTCTTCCTTATCGACGAGCAAAATGACCGACTCGCCTTTGCGCAGAGTCGACAGTTTGTCATGAATCACTCCTCGTACCTCGAACGGCCGTTCGGATCCTTTTCCGGTTCGGATGGTGATCCGGTCCCCCGTGAGAGGCTCCACGATGGTGCCATCGATTTGGCGGTGCGCTCCCTTGATCGGTGACTTGAGCTCCGGTTTTTGATGAGCGTCCTGTGCCGCCTGTAGACTGGAAAACGTGGCGTCAACCACCTTGTCCGTTTCATCAACCAGAAACACGGCGGGTGTGCCGACGGGAATCGCCGCAATCTTGTTTCGTGCCTGCGAACGAATGTCGAAGGCCTGTTCTTTTCCTCCGCCCTCTCTAATGACGACCTTATCCTGCCCGATCGCCAGGTTTTGCGCTATTTCTCCCCGCACGATTTTATGGCTGCTCGATGGATAATCAAGCGGGTGATAATCGACGATGAGGTTTTGATCGTTGACCACAATAATCAGATTTTCCCCATCCTCGAGCGCGGGAAAGTTTTTTTCCTGCGCCGGCCTCAGGGGGAGAAACCGCGGTTGTACCTCGCCGATATCTACTTTGATCTGCTCCGATGTGACCGCGAGCACCTTCCCCAGCACGGCGCGGTTTCCTTGAAGCAACTGATGAGAGTCGCCAGGCTCTTGTTTATGTTGGGCGAGAATCTGACTCCGGAACGGCTTAGCTGGTTCCGACGCTGTGCTCGAACGGTTCTGACCGCTCGCCTGGGTACAGGCGATTACAGACAGAATGAGCGTTACGGAAGCCGCAATTGAACAGGTTTTCATGCTCCGCTTCATAAAATTCTCCTTAGGTTTACGCCTCATCGTCTTCCTATTCTGGACACCATCTACTGCGCGGGGATCGCAGCAGGCACCGAGCGCGCCCCTGTGTTCTCACTCGGCGAGGCACCGATGTGAATGAGACCCGACACATTCATCTCCTCCGATGGGGTGGCCGACTTCATTGTGACAGCGTACCGGATCGAACCTGGATCGTGGAAACAGACGCTTGCGCTTTCATTGGGGCCCAACGTGGCCGACTCGGTGGGCACCATGAATCCTGCGAACCCCTGTTTGCACGACAATTTTCCTTCCACTGATTCCAAAAAGATGATTCTCACAGGAG
Organism: Nitrospiraceae bacterium; assembly: GCA_036820725.1. GTDB lineage: Bacteria > Nitrospirota > Nitrospiria > Nitrospirales > Nitrospiraceae > DASSBQ01. The sequence goes on along the minus strand of DAISKX010000324.1, from coordinate 1,399 downwards.
CCATGCCTTTATTGATCCACCGAATTTCGTCTCCGGGGTTTGCGGTCAGTTCAGTCGGGGTCATGTGATTCCGGATCACGATTTCCTTCACGACACCGGTTCCGGTCACTGTCGGCATGCTGGAGCAACCGATGATCAAGCATGTCACCCCTGCAATCGCGATCGCGGGGAATTTCATCTGCGTATCCATCTGACCTTCGTCCGGTACGTCGATTTGTCTACGGCTGCACAGTCTGTTGACAGATCCGTTCCTGCATTTCTCTGTGCTCCTCGCAAGACTCGCAAGATAAGTACTCAAGCAAGATGCAGGCCCCCGGGGATTCAATCCCAGTCAGGGAGATGTTGACCTGTTGACCAGCCACAGATAACCTTAGACTATTTCCCCATGACCAACATGTGATCGAGATTCGAAAAAAGTAGGTTGGAGGAAGACTAGTTGTCTCAGGCTGGACAAGATATCCGGCCGCGCCGATCCAGCCATTGAAACCAGGCGCCAGTGAGGTCGTGGCCTTGTCTTTCTACACGGAACTTAACGGCTTTACATCCAGCAGGCGAAGGGGAAGCTGGGCACCTATTTTGCTGGGTTATTCATTCTGGAGGTGCCTGTATGGTTGGCGTTATGACGTTGATGCCCGTCGTATCCCTGTCTCTTTCACTGAGCGCAAACCTTTGTGCCTCCGGATCGCCCTATCCCTGTCTGGGCTTCGGGCGGATATCTTCACGAGGATGGATCCAATAGCCGGGAGTCGCAGCCATGACCATTCTATGGACCTTGCTCCTCACGACAATCATCACGGCAGCTCTCTTCGGGACCGTGGTCGTCGCCAACCTCTTCTTCGGCTTGAGTCTCGCGGTATTTCTCGTTCTGTTTATCTCGGGCTGGGTCGTTCAAGGGGTTCGTGAGGCTCGGGACCCGTAAAACAGGTTGCTACATCGCTCCCACCACCACCGTCCGAATCACTCTGATGAGGGGCTCGGGATTGACTCCGATCCAAAGGGCGAGCCACGTGATCACCGCCAGCGACCAACCTCCCAGCCAGACGTAGTCAGATCCGTCGTGAGCGCCGTCTGGTCCCGGCTCAGTCGTTGTCCTGGCCAACATCATCACAATGATTCGCAAATAATAAAAGAGACCGATCACACTGTTGGCCACCAGGATCAGGAGGAGCGCCCACAGACCGCTGCCTACGCCGGCGGTAACGGCATAGAATTTTCCGACGAAGCCGACTGTGAGCGGGATACCGGCCAGGGACAATAGCATCACCATCATCGCCAGACCGACCCAGGGTCTTCGCCAGAACAGGGCTTGGTACTGGTCCAGGCGGTCCCCATCGTCTCGCGCGTCCGAGAGTATCGAGACCACGGTAACCGCGCCGAGAGTCGTCAAGACATAGGCCAC
>DAISKX010000323.1:0-4930 GCA_036820725.1 Nitrospiraceae bacterium | reverse complement strand
GGGCCCTTACCGTCGGGTTCGTCCACATATCGCCATCCATCGCCGGGGCGAGGATCAAAGGGCAACGCGATGTCAGCAGCATGGTGGACAAGAGATCATCCGCCAGTCCCAGTGCTGATTTTGCGAGCATATGAGCCGTCGCAGGGGCAATGAGGATGGCATCCGCTTGCTGCGGAAGCGTCAAATGCCGCATCTCTTCATGGGCTTCAAAGAGGCCTCGCGAGACCGGTTGCTTGGAAAGTACTTCGAAGGTCAGGGGGGTGATGAACCGAGTGGCGGACTCGGTCATGACGACGGATACCATGGCTCCCTCGCGAATGAGGAGGCGAAGAACACCCACGGCCTTGTATGCGGCAATGCTGCCGGTTACTCCTAGTACAAGGCGCTTGCCGGATAATGACGGCGTTGGACCACTCCCCAACGGCTAGGCTTCCTCGCTTTCCGCTGTAGTTGGCTTGGGCGTGTCGTCAACGTACACACTGAGTTCTTTCTTGATCTCTTTTGCATCCTCTCCGGTCATCATGGCGACCCGTTCCGTCTCTCCCTCCTTGACGCGCTTGGACTCCTTGAGCGCATCCCGGGCTTCTTTGCCGCGAAGATACTTGACTTGCTGGCGCAAAACTTCATCGAGGGCCACCGTGGTTTCTTTGGTAAATCGTGAGGGCCCGGCCGCTCTTGCCCCCTGTATGAGATGTTTGGCACGCTGGGCGGCGACGAGCACGAGCCGATGACGGGAGTCGAATTGGTCTGTGGTGTATTCCGGCAACAGGGACAGCATATCAATCATGGGTGCGTGACTCCTTTGTGATATTCGACGATGTTCCTACGTGGGATTTGGGATCTTTGTCGAGGATGAACTTTTCTTCCAGCCAGGCCATATTCAAACGCTTGGTCTTGATTCGTTCAGCAAGAAAAATACTCTCCAGTTCCTTCAGAGACTGCTTCAAGTCATCGTTTCGGACAATGTAATAGTACTCGCGATAGCTCCATACTTCTTCTTTGGCTTTTTGGAGCCGGCGTTGGATTTCTTCCGGGGCGTCTCCTGCCCTTGACTGCAGGCGCGTTCGCAAGACATCAAACGAGGGAGGGAGGATAAAAATATAGACTCCGTCCTCGAATTTCTTTTTGACCGTTCTCGCTCCTTGTACGTCAATTTCAAGCAGGACGTCGACGCCTTGTTCCATCTTGTCCGATAAGGGTTTGCGAGGAGTCCCGTACAGATTTCCATACACTCGGGCCCATTCGATAAATTCGTTGCGTTCGATCATCTGCAAAAAGGTGGCTTCTTCAATATAAAAGTAATCGCGTCCCTCGACCTCTCCAGGACGCGGTTTCCGTGTCGTGTAAGATACAGAATGCCACAGCCCTGGGACCAGTGCGGCCATCTGTTTGCACAATGTGGTCTTGCCTGTTCCTGACGGGGCAGAAATAACAAAGAGAATCCCTCTCCTGCTTGTCGACTGTTTGGCCGGCGCACTGGAGGGCACAGTCATGCTAAATGGGACCCCGCATGCAGTGACTACTCGACATTCTGGACCTGTTCGCGCAGTTTTTCGACCTCGGCCTTCATACGGATCACCACCTGAGCAACGGAGGTGTCATTGGCTTTCGACCCGATCGTGTTCACTTCCCGTCCAACTTCCTGTAGGAGGAACTCGAGCGTCTTGCCCACCGCGTCGGGACTCTTCAACGTCTCTTCGAACTGTAGCATATGTGAGTTGAGCCTGACCAATTCTTCCGAAATGTCGGAGCGGTCCGCATAGATTGCCAGTTCCTGGAACAGTCGAGGATGGTCGGGCGCATCGGTGGCCATCAACTGAGCCACCCTAGTCTTCATACGAGTAAATGCTTCTTGTGCCAGGTGAGGGGCTCGTTCGGCAATATGATTGTGGCACCCTTCCAATGTCCGTAGGTGCTGCAGGAGGTCTTTGGCCAACGCGTGACCTTCCGTTCGCCGCATTCGCTCGAGGTCGACCAGCGCCCCCGCAGCGAGCCTTCGCACCAGCGTATTCAAGTGAGATGTCTCAGGGGGTTGATCGGATACTGAGAACAATTCCCGAAATTGGGCCAGCACGGACACGTCAACCGCCCCCTCTAAGTGCAATGCTTTCTGTACGTCGCGAAGCGCCTGATGGTACTGCTTGGCCAGGTCGCGGTCAAGGTGGACGGTCTTACTGCTATTACGCCCGCCATGTGTCGAGACGGTCACGTCGACTCGTCCGCGGCGGCATCGCTGCTGGACGGCTTTCCTGATTCCGTCCTCCAAATTCGACATGAACCGCGGAACTCGGACAGCGACCTCCAAAAACCTATGGTTCACCGAGCGCATTTCAACGGACACCGACGTCTGTTTCCACACTCCGGTCTTTTTTCCAAACCCCGTCATACTGTGAATCATCGCTGTAATTTCCCCTCCCAATGACAATCCCTATAGATGGGACAATCGCCGCAGCGCGGTTTCCTGGCGAGACAGGTATACCGGCCGTGCAACAGAAGTTGTTGAGAGCCTGTTGTCCATTCAGCCGGAGGAAGGAGGCGTTGTAAATCCGCTTCAATTTTGTCCGGGTCGGTTGCACGGGTCAATCCGAGACGCCCCGACACCCGTTTGACATGCGTATCGACGATGATTGCCGGCTTGCCGAAGGCATTGCCCAGGATGACATTCGCGGTCTTTCGTCCGACGCCGGGAAGAGTGGTCAGTTTCTCCATGGTACGAGGCACCGTTTGCCCGTATTCCTCTGTCAGGATCTTTCCGCACGCGATCAGGTGTTTGGCTTTACTTTTGTAAAACCCCGTTGGTTTGATCAGCGCCTCCAGTTCAGCAGGCGCTGCCCTCGCAAAATCTGCCGGTGTGACGTATCGACGAAACAGAGCCGGTGTGACCTGATTGACTCGCTGATCCGTACATTGAGCCGATAGGATAGTGGCGACCAGAAGCTGCCACGGACTATGAAAGTGTAGTTCAACGTGAGGACTCGATCTGCTCCGTGACAGGGCCGCCACAATCTTTCGAAGGCGTCGACCCGGCGCACTCCGAATGAGGTGGCTCATAGGATACGGCTGCGGCTGACCGGAAGTTCTGACATGGTGATTGTGCAGGGGTTATGAGGAAGAAGCAAGAGCTGGACTCTGTTCCATCGGGGGTGCGGTTTCCGCCCGCACCGTCGACATGATGGATGGCAGCAGAGCTTCAAGCCTCGCAATGAGTGGACGCAGGGTCTCCGGCTGAAAGGCTGAGATGCCGATGGCTCTATAGCGCTGGCACAGGACGGCTGGTTCATGGGCCGAGAGGCGATCGCACTTGTTCAACACGAGCACACGTGGAATGGTCTCGAGATTAAGGGCGCGGAGAATCGACTCCACTGCGGCGATCTGCGAGTCGATATCCCTGGCGTTGGCATCGACCAGATGGAGCAAGATATCGGCGTCTCGTAGTTCTTCCAACGTCGTGCGGAATGCCCCGAGGAGATCTTTCGGGAGATCACGAATAAAACCAACCGTGTCGGTGACGATGATTTCTCGATCTTGAGGAAAACGGAGACGGCGGCTGGTCGTATCAAGTGTTTCGAATAGACGATTTTCCGTTGAAACATGGCTGCGTGTCAGCGCGTTCAACAGGGTAGATTTGCCGGCATTGGTATACCCGACAATCGACAACACGGGCAATGCGTGCCGAATGCGGCGTGCACGGCGTTGATCCTGATGTCGTGCGAAATGCAACAGATCCCGTTCCAGGTGCGCAATGCGCTCACGAATGCGGCGGCGATCAGTTTCCAGCTTCGTTTCCCCGGGACCTCTGCTCCCGATTCCTCCGCCCAACCGTGAGAGGGACGTGCCATGACCGGCGAGACGGGGCAGCAGATATCGAAGTTGCGCCAATTCCACCTGGACTTTTCCCTCGCGACTATGTGCGCGCCGGGCAAAGATGTCGAGGATCAGTTGAGTCCGGTCGATGACCTTCATGTCGGTCACCTCGGAAATAGCGCGCGCCTGGGCCGGAGCGAGGTTCTGATCAAAAATCAGGACATCGGCGCCGCGCTGCAGTGCTTTGATGACGACCTCTTTCAACTTCCCCTTGCCGAGCAAGAACCGGTGATATTCGTTCTGGATTCGCTGGACGATTTTATCGACGATGGTGACTTCCGCGGAGACAGCCAGTTCCGCCAGTTCCTCGAGATGCTCTTCCTGTTCCGCACGACTCTGAGATGAGGCGCTGACGAGCAGCGCGGATTCCTGACCGTCCGTCACCGAATGAGTTCCATCCATCCGCTGAAGGTCGGCCTCCAATTCAGAGATAAACGTATCGAACGGACATTGAAGATTGTGAAAGAGGACAGGTTTGAGAATCGAACAGATCCGACCTTGAGCATTGGGCGGGACGAGATGGGCGATATGGCAGAGACGCGGTTCGCCTTCGCCATCGGCCTCGAGCGCTGCCATGAGATCCAATCTCAACAGCGCGAGATTCGTGAGGTCTTCCTGGCTCAACGGTTCATTTAGTAAGTGAATGCGGATCAGCCGCAGGCCGCGCAGGGAGTGCGGCCCCGCACGAAATTTCGACAGAGATTCGAACGCAGGCACACAGCCGGGTCCGACGAGTACTTGTTCCACTGCACCGCGACGAGTGATGAGGACGCCGACCGGACGGCGTATCTCAAGGGTGAGCTGGCATGCTGTACGGGCGAGTTCTGTTGTAACGAGGGCATTGCTCGGCACACGTCGGCGATAGAGGCGTTCCAAGGCCGCCAGTTGACTCGGCTTCAGGCCGGTGATGTGTCCATGTATTAGGGGAATACGTGACCTCCTATTCAGCAGGATGTTGAAAAAGCCGTTATCTCACCCGCCCAACCCTTGTGCGCCAGGCGCACCTTCACCAAGCTTTGTTCTCGCATTGTTCAGACCCTCAACGTACCCCAGAGGGAAAAGAGCC
>DAISKX010000322.1:0-4934 GCA_036820725.1 Nitrospiraceae bacterium | reverse complement strand
CGAAGCGAGGACGGCTGTGGCGTAGCCGGGTGTCCACGGAATTGGGGGAAGGTCAACTTGTTCCTGCTCGAAGATCGTGACAACGTTAAAACTCCTGTCGCCAATAACGAACCATACTTTCACGTTGATCCGGAGTTCCGTGGTGAAACTCTCAAGGACAAAAGCCTTTCACGGCACAAAGGAGTGTCCTATTGCAAGCGATACGAGTTGCTCTGTCGCCGTTTAGTATTAGAGCGGCTCTATACTTCGGCCTGTTTCCTAATGGCCACCAATTCACCAAAAACAAAAATCATGCAGCCTGCTTCAGATCTAACCTTCCAACGTTTCGTGGCCGCGCTTCGAGGTCACGTCGTCACCTTTCTGGGCAGTCGTGGGAAGTAGGCAAAGCGTGCGATCTAGCGGTTGTCGGATTGAAAGACCTGACCCTGATTCTTTAAGAAGTACCCGCAACTTCCTGGGTATACCTGAGCAAAGGAGCAGGCAAACCTTGTGCAGGTCTACTGTAGTGGCTGATGGGTATCCACACCCTGCATAGGAAAATCGCGACCTTTTCTTCTAAACCTAGGCCTTTGAACCTGATGGCTTATTATCAGCTCTGGCATCTATCAACACAATATCTTTGCTCTCCAGAAGTCTAAGGTCTTTTAAAATCCTTTCCACTTTCGATAGCTCTTCTTCTGAAAAGTAGACAATCACCTTGAGCGACCTTTTAGCATCACTGGCGCTCTCGTAAATACCAGTCTGCCTTTGCAAGTTACGTTTTAGTTGAGTGTTCTTAGCCAGTTTGAATTCAATCAATGTTTTATCCTTGTTGCCTCTAGAAATCTTAAAGTCGACCGGTCCTCTACCATCATTCGCCTCTCGAGTTACATCCGAAAGACTCTGAAACCATGTGAGGCGATACAAAACGTGAAGATCTACTTCCCGCTCAACAGGCTCACCGTCCACATAAAAGATACGGTGCCCACCCTTGTTTTCAATTACGTCTTTAAGAAAAGCCACGCGTGCGTGGGCCTCAGCATAAGTATCCCCTTTGAGGCTATAGAAGGTGGTTTGGCTGGCAAGCTGTTTTCGTAGTTGTTTGAACTGTTCAACATAGAGCTGGCTTGAATACGCAACCTTCTCACTGCTTATGCTTTCTGCTTCCTCTCCGTGATCTTCCTTGTAGCGGATATATATGTCGATTAGTTCAGGGAACTTGAGTATGGTTTCTACAGCAGCTGCCTTCTCCTCTTCCCTGGTCGCGGGTTTATCCCGATGCTTCGGGAGTACCTTGCGAAAGTAGTTATCAATCTGCGCACGCAATTGATGGTTAGGGACTGCGCTGGGCAGTCTGTCAAAATCCTCAATGAAGTCCGTCTTATTAATCCAGGTGTCATCTTTCGTAAGAATGTTAGTAGGAGTGAGTAACACATAGTCATGACCTGTCCAAGGAAGGTCATACTGTAAGGGTTCCCATGTTTCTGTCGAGTAGTTGAAGCGAGCCTTTGGAATAGAAATAGTCTCTCGGCGACTAGGATCTATGTGCTTCTTTGCGTAAGCCTGAGTGTACTCACAGAGAAATCCCTTTATCAGATTCGTAGTAAAATCGCTGATGTTATCTTTACCAACTCTGTCCTTGATGAGGCACAGCTTCTCAAGGTGACTTCCTTTTGTAAGTCTTTCTTTTCCAAAATCTCCAAACAGTCGATGCAGACTATCGTTCAGTGCCGATGCGAACTGAGGACCAAGTCCACTTCCACTATTGCCAGACTCGGTAAACCCCAGCCAAGTTTGTTTTACTTCAGGGAAGGCGAACCATGCATTGAGCAGTCCTCGATCGATCTTGCCGCTGGTAGATTTATCTCGAAGAAATTTGAGGTAAGCAATGATGTTGTCATGTAGCTTTTGATATTTCGGCTTCGTGCTGTTGAAAAGAAGAAACGGGTCAATAAAGAGTGGCAGGTCTGTGACAAGGGAGACGTTGAATGCTCCGTATTTCTTGATCGATACTGAAGAAACCTTGAAATAGTCCGAAAAATAAATGTCCATTCTGGCAAGAAACTACTTTTTGTTGATGGTGGACGTCAACTCACCTTTCCCTGTCTCCCAAGAAAGGAGCAGCTCAGTTGTCTCGCCTGCTGGGTATGCCCATACACCGGAGTCGTGCGTGGGGAGATTTTTCCGCATACTGGCGCACGTGCATCGCTAGTTTTACCCCTCCTCGCGCGTGGCACCGACTCGGGGCCCATCTGCCCGCAGCGTAAGGGACCCACTGGGGGATGGGTGGAGCGAGCACGGATGGGCTGGGTCGGCGACAGGACCCGCTCCTGAGGTGTGCGAGCGAAACGCGCGAAGGCATTCAAAATTCCTCTGGAGTGGCGACAGAACTCGCCACGTCTAGTGTGAACTTGTCCAAGCTTGGGCAGAGAATTCCCACCCCATGATGTGATATTCTGAATAAGCCAAGAAACGGGGGACCGCGATGTCCATCTCCCGGAGAAAATTTGCTTTATCGGCTGTATTCTTGCTGTGGCTTTCTGCTCCGACCATCCATGTGCCCATAAGCTCCGCTTCCACTCCCATCTATACCTACACAGAAGACTCCGGGACGCAGACCTTCACCACGGACCTGGATTCGATTCCCCAAAAATATCGCAGTAAGGTCACCACCCACATCTTCGACGTCCCGACGACTTCCCCGCCCGCCCCGCCGGCCGTTCCCGAGGACGTGCCGCCTCCATCGCGTCCATCCGAGAACGCCAGGGTCGTCACGGCCAGCGGCGAATACCGCATGGGCGATCACGACACTCGGACCGATGCCGTCCGTTTGGCCGTCGAGGCCGCGAAGAAGGACGCCCTCGAACAGGTCGCGACGTATTTGGAGAGTGTGACCGAAGTGCGAAACCTGGATGTCACCCGAGACGACATCCGGACCTACACGGCGGGAGTCGTGCAAGTCTTGGATCAGACGATCACGACGAGGCTGGATGACAACGTGGTGGTGATCCGTGCGGATCTCACGGCGCAGGTCGATCCGGATGAAGTCGCGCGGGCTATCGCGGCCCTGCGCGAGAACGAGAGCGCCAAGAGCGAACTGCTGGCGCTTCGGTCGGAAACCGACCAATTGCAGCAGCAGCTCGATGCGGCCAACCAGGCCTTGGCCGACGCCTCGTCGCCGGAGCAGATACAAGCCGCGAGCCAGCAACGTCAGGATACATTGAACGAACTCCAGGCCAACGCGCTCGTGTCGCAAGCGTGGACCAGTATGGCCTATGCGACTCCCGGCTACTATTCCTATCCCTGGATCGGAGTGGCCGGCGTCAATGGATTACTGCTGCAGGCACAGCGGCTCTACCCACGGCATCGGCATCTTCCGCTCGCGCAACAATTCGTCACCACCCAAGCCGGCAAACTGCCGCCCCCGCCGGCAGGAGCCTCCTCGACTCCGCCGCGCCGCCGTTCTCTGCTGGTCCCATCGTCCGGCTCTGTGCGTGCCCCTCAGTCGCCGCCGCTGCTCACGCCTTCAGGCGTGCCGGCAAAAGTCGGCGACATCGTCGTCATGCCGTCGCCGCGATCCGTCCCGCCTATCGCTCATCAATCTTCGCCGCAGCCGCAACAACAACTTCATCCTTCTCATTTCTGGCGACCAAGCCCTCCGAACGTTCGTACCGCCCCGTCCGTCCCATCGACGGGCGCGTCCCTGAGCCCGCGGTATTTCGGGGGGAGTGGAAAATCTTGGGGTGGAGGCGGTCGCTCCGGAGGAGGCCGCTCCGGCGGTGGCCGTGGCGGCCGCCGCTAACCGTTCGAGTGGAATAGGACACAAGACCGCGCGTCATGTTCGTGGCTTGGAAGGTGGGGTTACAGCGCACGACGGTTTGAACGAGGAATCCGCGAACAGTTTCTGATCGTCCAGCAGCTTCATGATGAGCTTCGCGGCTTGAAAGAGATCGTTCTGTTCTTCCTCGCCGATCCAGAACTTCGTCTTGATCTCCGTGACGCGCTCGGCCAATCCCGTCTCTGGTCCTTCCGCATAGAGTAGATGCCGGAGCGAGACATGGCGCACTTCACAGCCGCATTGACGAGGATCGTTCACCGGCAGCGTGCCCCGTAGCTCTTGATCTTGTTTCTCGGGCGGAATGCTCATTCGCGCCAATAAGGTTCGGCGCGATTCCAACAACATGGCATCCATCGCGTCCAGCGCGTTCGTGTCCACGAAATAGTCGATCAACGTACGGCTGGACTGACCGTGGTTGAGCTCAGGATGTTCGCTCGCCGGTGTGGCATCGATGACGATAATCACACACCCTTTGGGAAACAGGCGATCGAGCGAGGTGCCCGGGATGTGGCGATTCAGGTATTCGATGATGGCCTGCACTCCGAGATTATCGATGGGACCACCATCGTAGAGATGCAGATATTGCGGCGGTGTCATGTACAACTGCAGCGTCACGTCTTGAAAGGCACCGGGAAATGCGGACGACGCATTCACGGCATTGGCCACGTGATAGGTGGCGAGCACGGAATTGAGCCTGGCAAACCGTTCGTCCGTGAACGTGAAGCGTGTGTGATCGTTATGGATCGTCGAATTGAGCAAAATCTTGGGATGGAGCCGAAGGTCTGCGAAGGTGGCCTTGTGGTACAGATTGTTATTGAAGACCTGCACCATAATATCCGAGCGGGTGAAGTCGGAGAACCAATAGCGAAAGATGTTATAAGGCAGAAACCACCGGCGAATCCAACTGCTCTGAAAATCGTAGCCCAACGCCTCGCGGAGCGCCGGCTCCGTGAAGGCTCCGGCTTTGTCGCCGAGTCCGTAGTACACGGCCGGGAGTGTCCCACCGGACACACCGGAGATCACATCAACTTGTTCCAGCAGACCCCGCTGTTGAAGTTCCAGCATGGCGGCGGCGCCGAAGTTGGCTGCTCGACTTCCCCCGCCGGAGATAGCGAGT
>DAISKX010000321.1:0-4949 GCA_036820725.1 Nitrospiraceae bacterium | reverse complement strand
GGTCCTTTTCTCAACCCGGCTGTCCGGGAACGAAATTTCATAATCGGCGCATCGGTCTCCGTCCTGACCCTGTCCGACCGGCGCCACACAAGTTCCAAGATACACCATGCAATCGCGAACGAACACCTCCGTGGCCGCTTTCTCATTGATGGTCGAGAGGACTCCGAGATGCGGCATCATGAAAATGCTGTCCACCGACAGGCGTGTAAATCCCAGGGGCTCATACGCATCGACCATCATCATCATCGATTGCACGCGTCGCGGGGCATGGGACAGGATACCGCCGCTGCCGACGATCAGATCCAACCTGAACATGTCGATCAACGTTTGTCCGGACGCCTGTTGTTCGAACACGTCGGAGATCGTTCGTTCCTGCTGCACTCCTTTCAGCCCCGTCGCGAGTGTCTTGTGATGAGTCAAGGCAAGACGCAAGGCCTCGCGCGCAATCGCATGCTCGATTTGAAGTTCATCGAGCGTTTGTGGAATCGTCGTGGGGCGAACCATCTTGTTCTTAATGCGATTCCGCAACGTTTGCTCGTCAATCGTGAAGGGAACCCATCGCATGATGTTTGCCAGTCCGGCTTCGGCGAGGACGTTGGAGATGCTGTAGGACATCCCGAGATTGGCGCTGACCGTGCGATTGAATCGGCCGTCGAAGACGGAAAAGACATCGGTCGTCGCGCCGCCGATATCCACGCCGATGAGGTTGATGTGCTCGCGCTTGGCAATGGTCTCCATAATCAGACCGACTGCGGCCGGCGTCGGCATGATGGGAGCCCCGGCCATGTCGATGAGCTTCTTGTAGCCGGGGGCCTGCGCCATCACATGCTCGAGAAAGAGATCGTGAATCTTGTTGCGGGCCGGCGCGAGATTTTCCCGCTCGAGCACGGGCCTGATGTTTTCGGTCAATTCGAGCGCGGTTTTTTCTCCGAGAATGGCGGTGATCTGGCGTTGAGCCTCTTTATTTCCCGCATAGACCAGCGGAAGTTTGTACGTGCTTCCGAATCGCGGACGCGGCTCCGCGGCGGCAATATAGTCGGCCATCTCCACCACGTGAGTCACCGCTCCGCCGTCTGTTCCGCCGGACATCAGAATCATATCCGGTCGCATCGACCGGATCCGCTCGATTTTTTCATGAGGGAGGCGCCCGTCGTTGGATGCCAGGGCATCGATGACAATGGCCCCGGCTCCCAGGGCCGCTCGTTGCGCGCTTTCCCCCGTCATGTTCTGCACAACCCCTGTCACCATCATCTGTAACCCGCCGCCGGCACTGCTGGTGGAAATGTAGATATCCACGCCGACGTTCGGCTCCCCCTGTAGCGCCCGATTTGGAGTGATGATGGTCTCCCCGTCGAGAATACTGCGGCCGGAGAGTTCCTCGATTTCGGTAATCGCGTTCAGGACGCCGCGCGTGACGTCTTCAAATGGCGCTTCGACCGTGGTCGGAGATTCGCCCCGATACGTTTGCCGATACTCTTCGCCGACTTTTTCGATCAGAATGGCTTTCGTGGTCGTGCTGCCACAGTCGGTTGCGACGATCACGTTCAGCGGGCGACCAAGTTTTGAGAGTGCGGGAGCGTCGCCCATCGTCATCGAACAGAATCCCTTTGGGTGACGGACTTCGCTTCGATGAGCGTGATGAGGCGGGATATGGTATCGCGTCGTTCGAGAAGACAGGCCACCTGCTCGACTTCGTTGGCGCTGAACGCCAGTTCGATGATCGGATTCATGAAGTGCAGAGCCTGGCTTCCCAGAAAGTTCATCGGAGCCATGGACTCGAGAAACATGACCGTCGGCGCCGCCATGTCACGCCTAACGATCGCGTCTGCCACTCGTTCGAGCAGGACCAGATCTTCTGGTGCAAGAGCTCCCTGGTCGGAGGGCACGGCAAAGGCGTGCGTCAAACCGGCGCGAATTCCCTTGAGCGTCCGGGAAAGGGATTCCGAAGAAAAGATGGTCATAAGTGGTTGTCAGGTGAGCCTAAAAGGAAGTGATTCGCATTATATGGAGGGGTTCAAAGCCTGTCAACGAATGCGAGGTCATGGCAGAGCAATGTTAAGGATTCGTGGGTTCAACTGGAGGCTCAGCGGCAGTCGGCGGACAGTTGCCTCCGGTGAGCGGATTGAGAGGATTGATTCTCGATGAACAAGGCTGTGCGTCTGTTGCCGTCGGAGCGGGAGGTTTGTCCATATCAGCTTTAGATGGAACCGGGTCTTTGAATGTCTCGGGAGGAGGAAACGAAGGTGCAGTCGGACTTGGAGGAATGACAGGTGGATCCTGATCCGGCTCCAATGACGGCGTTCGAATCTCAGGCGCGGGGGAAGTGGAATGAGAAGGAGATGGAGCAAGCGTTTGGATCTGCACGCAGTCTCGCAATCCCTCCGGTCTGTCCGTCAGCACTTTGACTCCATTCTTCCCCTTGCATTGGTACACGGCCGCTCCAGCGTAGTCGGAACACAACAGGCTGAACAGAACGGCTGCGGCCATGCCGATTGCCGGACGACCGGTGCAGAGTTGGAGAAAAAAAGATGGCGTTCGAGCGATTGCCATCGGGATGCATCACGTAGGTGAATGAAAAAGATACGCGACTATAGGCCCGAGTGAAGAGAGAGTCAATGAACATCGCAGTGGAACGGAAAGTTGAGAGCTATGTAAGATCTTCACGCCGGAGTGGATGGCCGAAGACATTTTGTTGCACACCAAAACAAATCTGGTCCCGTTCTCCGAATCCGCGGGTCCTGTCGCGGCGAACAGCCCCACCGTGCGAAGACTCGGCCACCTCACCGACTCGGCGGCGCACACAAGCGTGGCGCTCCTTCGTCGTCGCGCCGTGTGCCCCATCCCCCAGTGAGAGCCTTTTGTGACGCGCGCTTTGGGAAGGAACCGCGTCTTGGCGCAGTTGGGGCGGGCGGGTATGAAAGATCGCCCCGTTCGCCACGCCACCCGCGGCACGTAGCCTCTACGCTTGCCTCGGTTTGTGCTCTCAGTACAGGGTTCTCCTTTGCGACAAATAAATTCGTATATTGTCCAGATGAAAGGAGGGAACCTATACTCGTGTCTGTAAGAGCTTTTACGAAGGAAGAATACGAGTCTTATCTCCAAACGAACTGACGAGAGCGAAAGATAAGGGTGCTTATGCATATCACTGCGACACGTATCGCCGATTGGGCAAAAACGAAGGAGGCACAGGCTTTATTACCACGACTAGTGCGCCAGCTGATCCATGCTGGTGGCAATTTGACTCAGGCGGCGTTCCCAAGTGGGGATTCAACTGGTCTACCTGGATGGGATGGCGAGCTCAAATCCGACCATAGCACCGCGTGGATTCCGAAAGGGAAATCTTTCTGGGAATTCAGTTGTGAGGGCAATGTCACAACAAAGGCGAATGAGGACTACGCAAAGAGGACGAAGCAGACAACCAGAAAGGCTCGTGCCAAGGCTACGTTCATAATGGTCACAGCTCGCAGATGGCCGCAGAAAGGGAAGTGGCTTACAAGAAAGGTCCGAACCAAGGAATGGAGAGAAATCCGGGCGTACGACGCGGACGACCTTGAGCAGTGGCTCGAGCAAACGCCCGCGGTCGCTCTATGGTTCGCTGAAAAACTTGGCATTCACGGACCAGGTGTGGAAAGTATCGAAAAACACTGGCGAGACTGGGCAGAGCAATCAGATCCATCAATCTCTAGAGAAGCATTGCTTGTCGACCGTCAGGACACGCGCGATCGGTTTCTTGAAGATGTCCAGCGTTGTCTTGATATCAATGAGCCGAAACCCTTCATAATTAAAGCAGACAGCATTGAGGAGGGGTCAGCATTCGTGTGCGCCGCACTGCTTATGCATGCGCAATTTAGTGTCACAAGTCTTGTTGTAACTCAGCCTGATGGATGGGGTTATGTAGATCAGAATCCTGCCCTCAAAGTCGTGATAGCTGCTGGGCCTGAGGTGGCTCGGAAACCGACATGTCGCGATGGATTGGTTGTAATCATCCCTCACCTAATCGGCGGGACGAGCAGTTCTCTACATGGGATGGAAGAAAAAGACAGTCGCACCAGCCTTTCCATTGAGAGACCATCGATTTATGAATTTGAGAGAGCGTTGTCGTCAATTGGCATCGATGACGCACTGTCCAAACGCCTCGCAGTGAGCACCGGTCGTTCGTGGTCTGTGTTTCGACGGCATCGGGCTGTTAACCCAGCAATTCGTAAACCGTTGTGGCTCGACATGCCGCAAGCCTCCGCTCTTTCAACACTGTGCCTGCTTGGTGGATGGTCTGCGGAAAAGTCGGCCGATCGCGAAATCGTAGCGCAAATTTCCGGTAGGCCATATGAAGATATTGACCGAGATCTCCGGTACGTCGCACTCGTTAACGATGCGCCGGTCCTTATGATCGGGAGAATTTGGAAGGCAAAGTCGCCGTTGGAACTTCTCGATCTTATCGGTGGACGGATTACTAGCGATCAGCTTGACCACTTCTTCCAGATGGCCAAATCCATCCTCGCTACGCCCGACCCCCAACTAGACCTTCCAGACAAAGATCGCCATGCGGCCCAAATCTATGGAAAGGTCAGAGCGGAATCGGCCCTCTTAATCGAAACCCTGTGCGATACCTTGGTCAAGCTGGCCGTCAGAAGCCTGTAGCTACATTAGTGCGAGACCTGCTGTATGAGGCGGATGGCATTCGCTGGTTGTCACTCGCATCGCAGCTTCCCGATCTAGCCGAGGCAGCGCCGAATGAATTCTTAAAGGCGATCGAGATCAGTCTGACCAAGCCGGATGCACCGGTTACACGGTTGCTTACAGAGACAGGCAGCTCTGCCTTGTTTGGCCGATGCTGGCACTCAGGTCTCTTATGGGCACTGGAAAGATTAGCCTGGGCACCTGGGCGGCTGGCACGCGTTGCCCTTATCCTGGCGAGGCTCTCCCCCATCCAGATCAAAGGCAATTGGGTG
>DAISKX010000320.1:0-4950 GCA_036820725.1 Nitrospiraceae bacterium | reverse complement strand
TCGGTGTCAGGCGCTACAGGGCAAGACGGTAATGCCCAAGCTGGACGCGACCATCTGCCTGATGGTCTCCAGGGAGTTGTCCTGCAAGGTATCGGTGCCGGAACGGTTCAGTTTCTGGCACGAATCCAATACTTGTTGGCTTAGGAAGCGGAGCAATTGGCGCATGAGTATGGACGGCAGGTTCATCACGGGCAAATATTCTCAAGGAGGTATGACAGGTGACCATCACTGTGGCGACAAAATGATGGTGGATTTGGTACGATCAGCTTGTCGCTGCTGAATCATTCAATCGAGGTAGAGGGAGGAGTGACATGGTCATGATGGGAGCCTTACTCTTGATCGGAGGCATTGTCGGTCTAGGCGTGCTGGTTCGAGGCAGACGCAAACGAAGCAGTTACCGAAGCGGAGCGCAGCCTCCCTATCGGATGTCGTGACGTGATGGGAGAAGCCGCGACTTTCCTGCGGTGGCGGCCGGCCGGTTCAATAAATCGAGCCATCAATATTGATAGGTATTATGAGGTCAGTGACATGACCCGTGAGCGACTGTCGTCAAACTGGCATCCTCGTGATCTGTGCGATATGATGAAGCCTATGGGATAGCGAGCGGCCGATGAATAACCTTCTAAATCCTGCAGGTTGTTCAAAACGGCCGTTCGGCAAGGCCGCAGCAAGTGAGATGCCGAGGCGTACTTCTCAGTACGTTGAGGCATTGAGCACAGCGAGAACGCAGCTGGCGACCGTTTTCAACAACCTGAACAAAGGGGGCGACCGGTTTCGACGGGGATAGTGAGGTCATCGGGGCATGTCGAGCTCCTAGGGTCTCGTAAAACCTCTGGGAAAATGCAACTGCCAATCAAGAACTGGCACTCGCAGCTTAATTCGTTAAGCTGAGACGTCTCTTCATCTGAGGCCCGCGGGGGTGGAGGGGCGCAATGCAGCGGGCTGGTCCAACGCTGGTGCTCAGCGGCGAAGGACGAGAACTTTCTGGGCTAGTGGCCATTCTAAGCCAGCCGACGGGCGTGGGTGGTCGCGAATGTAAAACGTTCGGCTACACATGTAGAACCGATGTGCCGAAGATCTTCGGACGCGAGTTCAACTCTCGCCGCCTCCACCAAACAGAGCTCGCTCGACCCGGAGCCAATCCAATGGCTCCGGGCGACGGGATAAAACCCACCAGTAATTCAGTGCCGCACTTCTTGATAACCGGATCACCCTCGTAAAAGACTGCACACGTCTGGCATTTTGTCTGGAATTTCCGGCTGAGTCGATGAGATCTACAGACTACTTTCCATGAACCAATTCAATCCTACTGGATCTCCCGTGTCTATTCGTTTGGCCGATACGTCGAATTTCGATCGAATCTGGGAGATCTTCCATGTGGTCGTGGAAACGGGCGACACGTTTGCTTACGATCCGGCAATCACCAAGGAACAGGCCAAAGAAACTTGGATGGCAAGAGGTGTACGCACCTATGTCGCTCTGGTTGGAGACAAGATCGAAGGCACCTATATCTTGAAGCCGAATCAGCCTGGACTCGGATCTCACGTAGCGAATGCCGCTTTCATGGTCGATCCCGCTACGAATGCCAAAGGCATAGGCACGCAGATGGGGCGGCATGCGTTGACCGAGGCCAAGTCGCTGGGGTATCAGGCGATGCAATTCAACTTCGTGATTAGCACGAACGAACGGGCCGTAGCGCTCTGGAAGCGCCTGGGGTTCTCCATCATCGGTACGTCACCCAAAGCGTATCGGCACGCGCAGCTCGGCTTGGTAGACGCGTACATCATGCATCGGTTCTTGGAGTAGGACTCTTCTAGGATGTAGTGTCTCATTCTCAGAGAATGTCGGCGTCCAAGTCCCTCGGAAATCTCGCTGTATGACCTTCGATGGCGTTCTCGAAATTTCACGATGAGACGGGCGACTTCAATTCGCTTCTATTGGACTCAAAGCCGTTGTCGGAGGATAGTCTGAGCAGTCGCGCTATCGACTGGCTTGAAGAAGAAGAACCCCTGGGCAAATTCACAGTGAAGGTCTTTGAGATGCCCGACCTCCCCGGAAGTCTCCGCCCCTTCTGCAATCACTTCCATGCCGAGATTGTTGGCAAGCATCATGATGGTTCGCACAATTTCACGATTTTCCGCGTGGTCGTCCATATGCTGGACGAACGAACGGTCGATCTTCAGAGTATCAATGGGGAAGCGCCGGAGATAGCTCAACGAGGAGTAGCCAGTCCCGAAATCATCGATACTCAACCGAACACCCAGGCGTTTCAGATCTATCAGCAAACGCCCTGTGCGTTCGGCGTTGTCCATGGCTACACTTTCGGTGAGTTCCAACCTGATACAATTCGCGGTTGCGCCGGTCTCCTGTAAGATGTGAGCGATGTGATCGATCAGATCAGGTTGCGCGAATTCCTTTGCAGACAGATTGACACTCATGGTCAATGGGAACGCATCGGGGAATTGTTCCCGCCACGTGCGTATTTGTCGACATGCTTCCCGCAAGACCCATTTACCGATAAAGAGGATGAGTCCGGTTTCCTCAGCGAGCGGAATAAAGGTCGAGGGCAGGATCAGGCCTCTCTCGGGATGCTGCCAGCGAACCAGGGCTTCGAAACCGGTAATTTTTCCGTTTCGCAATGACACAATAGGTTGATAGTGAATGCGAAACTCCTGGCGCTCCAAGGCCCGGCGCAACTCCGCCTCCAACTGGAGGCGCGCCACGGCGGTGGCATGCATGGCCTGATCAAAGACCTCACAGCGCGCCTTTCCGAGCGCCTTGGCTCGGTACATGGCCGTGTCTGCATCACGCAAGATGTCATGGACCACGGCGTAGCCGGTTTCACTGAAGGCAATGCCGATGCTCGCGGTCGTGACAATCTCCTGACCCGCGAGTATGCAAGGGGTCCCGATCTCCCGCTGGATTCGTTCCGCCACGCGTATGGCGTCGCTCACGTCCCCGATGTCGTCGAGCAGAACCGTAAACTCATCTCCGCCCAGACGCGCAATGATGTCATTGGCTGGAGGGCGCAGAGGGGAGTCGTCGGCCACACGGGCGATCATGTCCGTCCGGCGCAGAGAAGCTGTCAGCCGGCGGGCTGTCTCGATAATCAGTTGGTCTCCCGCCATGTGTCCCAAACTGTCATTGACGACTTTGAAACGGTCCAAATCGAGAAACAGCACTGCAAACTTATAGTTCTTGTGCCTCTTTGCGCGGGTCATCACGAATTCGAGACGCTCAAGAAACAACGCGCGATTCGGAAGATTGGTGAGTGGATCGTGAAAGGCGCCGTGGATCAATCGATCTTCAGATCGTTTGCGTTCAATCACCCGCCCAAGCTGCGTTCCAATGTGCGCCATGACCCTGAGCAACCCTTCATCCGGCGACAGGCTCTCTTCCGCAAAGAATTCCAGTACCGCCACCACTTCCGTTCCGATCAGCACGGGAAAACCAAAGGCGGCCTTGAGCCCCACTTGCTTGGCCTGCGGTGCGCGGGGAAAGTTGGAATCTTGCGTCACATCCATGATCCAGGCAGGCTTTCCGCTGGCCTGAATACGGCCCGGCAATCCCACTCCGGATGCGAAGTGGGTGGAGTCACTGATTTCACAAAACGGCGCAAAGCGAGCAGGGTTCTGAAGGTGCCAGGTGCCGGTCGAAATCAATTCGACAGTGGTATGGGCGGGATCCGGGACGGCGTGACAGGCGTGGCCGATCGGCCACTGCATGTACTCGCAGATTTCCTTCAGCGCAAGGCGCATGGCGACATCAACCGATGACGCCTCGTTCGCGGCTACGGCGATGCCTTCTAGTAATGAGATTTCCCGTTGTCGTTCATACAGGTTTCGCAGACCACGCTCGGCGATGGCCTCCGCTTCCAAGCGTGCCCTGCGCTCTCGGTCAAGCCGCCTTGTCAGTCGGGGAACATCACTGTCTGGGGACATGCCCATCTCAACGTTCTGTTAGACGGCACGCGTCCGGAACTGTATCCCGAACACACATTTGTCATCACCGCGGTGCATGCAGTGCAGATGCTGGAACTCCAGTTCTTCGCCGTAATGGTCTGCTGCTCCCTCCACGAACCCTTGCGCCAGCGCGCACAGTTTCCGTTCGGACTTATAGCCTACGAGCAACATATCGGGAGAAGTGCTATCGAAGTCGAAGACCGGTACAACCGCACCGGGGTAGAGTTTCCGAACCTCCGGGTGGATAATATCGTTCAGGGTCAACAAGAAGCGCCGCGCGCTGCTCTGGCTCGAAAAAAACGAGGGATACTTCTCGGCCAGAAGCGGCATGGCGTTGCGACCGAACCAACGCAAGATCGTGTCGGGCGGTTTCTGCAAGGCTTTCGACGCTGCTGCCACCAGCTTGATCAGTTCTTCATCCGCGTAACTCCCCAGCGATGTGTACGCGCCATCGAGGCCTGCGGATTCAAGCAAGGCATCCCACGTGTTTTCACCGTGGTCGCGACGAACCAACTCTTCAAGTAGGTTGAAGACGATTCCCTTCACGGTACCCCTCCTGGGCGACTGTTGGTAATCATCGCACTGTATCAGAGGAGTCGAAGTTTTCAAGGAAACTATTGGTTTTGGGTGATCTCGGATCTGCGGTGTTGAAAGCTTCGGATGCCAACTCTCGGAGGCAACATGATCATTTCGGTAGCGGATAAACAGATTATTCTTCCACGCGCGACAGGAAGGATGCTGCCCGCATTAGCTTAGAGGAGAATTTTGGGTGGGTGTTCGACGAAGGCTCTTTCTGAATAAATACCGACTATTTTATTATTTATGTCGGTACTGGTCTTGGTCTTTCACTCCAACGGCGCGGTCGAGTGAACAACCCCAACGCGGCGACGCCACAGATCATGAGCAATAGCACGAGGCTGGCAATTAGAAATACCCAGGCTTTCAGTTCGTTCAATACCATACCTTCAGTATAGCTGGTTACCACTCC
>DAISKX010000319.1:0-4951 GCA_036820725.1 Nitrospiraceae bacterium | reverse complement strand
AACGCTGCGCCCACGCTGTTGCAGTCCGGAACCATGAGCGCGAGCTTCACCGGCCTGCCGCGCTTGTGGAGGGCCTGCGCCACCTGCGAAGCGGATCGCAACAGCGCGTCGCTCAACGAGCCGGTGCCGGAGACAATCGCCGGTTGTTTCGCCTGCAGCAAGTCCCTCGCGATCCGCCCGGCCTGTTGCCGTTGTTCTTCCGGCAAGTCGGTCACGGCAGGAGCGGTGGCATCCAACTCATGCGCCACTGCCCATCCGAGGCGAGCCACATCGTCGGGTGCCGCGTAGACCGCCGCGCTCGCATACTCGTGCAGCCACGTCCGCCGATGGCCTGCTATGTATAACGGTCCCGTTCGCTCATTGACCGCCTGGCGGATCGCCGCATCGTTCCATAGAGGAATCCCCAGATGCTCCACCGACTCCGCCGGCTGCCGCCTGGTCGCCTGCAGGATGGCGAGCGCCAGGCGCGGGGACCCGTGCAACACGTCTTCTCCCAGCATCAACACCGCATCCGATTGCTCGACATCCTGAACCGAAGCAGCGGCGACGGGACCATCCCGGAATATTTCAATCACCGTCTGAACGAGACGTGCCTCTTGCTCCGTGATCCCCTGACAGAAGGAGTCCGGTCCGACCAGCGCCCGGAGGGCATAGTTGGATTCGAGCGAGGCGCGCGGGCTTCCGATGCCGATCACGCGTCCTTGCGCCAGCCGTGAGGCAATTGCCTCGAGCGCAGCCGCTCGATCCCATGGCTCACATGGTTCCGTTCGCGACCGCCGCACCAGGGGTGTGCGGATGCGTTTGTCGCTGTTCACGAACTCGTAGCCGAATCGCCCGCGGTCACAGAGAAAATACCCGTTGATACAGCTATTGTAGCGATTCACGATCCGCCGCAAGGTCCCGTACCGTTCACCCGGCGTCGTATTGCAGCCGATCCCGCAATGGACGCAGACCGACGGGGCATTCTGCAGATCCCACTTGCGCGTGTAATGATGAAACAGAGTCTGATCGGTAAAGACGCCGGTCGGACAGACTTCCACCAGGTTGCCGCTGAACTCGCTCTCAAGGATGCCTGGTTGGGACCGTCCGAAGTAGACGTGGTTGCGGGACGCGAACACGTTGAAGTCGCGGCCCCCGGCATAGTCGCGATAGAACCGAACACAGCGATAGCACTCAATACAGCGGTTCATCTCATGATGGATGAACGGGCCAAGATCCTGGTTGAGATAGGTGCGCTTCTTGAATCGGTAGCGTCGGTACGCATGCCCGGTCATGAGCGTCATGTCCTGCAGATGACACTCCCCTCCTTCATCGCAGACGGGGCAATCGTGCGGATGATTCGCCATCAACCATTCGATGATGGTGGCGCGAAAGGCGGTCGCTTCCATATCTTGGATGGAGGCTCGCGTACCATCGGAGGCGGGCGTCATGCAGGCCATGACCAGGCGGCCCGTCTGGTCCTGATCGTCTTTAAAGACCTTGACGGCACATTGGCGGCAGGCCCCCACCGACCCCATCGCCGGATGCCAGCAGAAGTACGGAAGGTCCAATCCCTCCGAGAGACAGGCGGCAAGCAGATTCTGTCCGTCCGGCACCTGGTATGAATGGTTATCGACCTGTATCGTGGCCATCAGCACACCCCATCGGTTTCATCGCCGTGAATCCCCGCCGCCTCACCGTCTCGGCGGCACGCACAAACGCGATGCTCTTCATTCACCGCATCGTGCGCCCTTCCAGGGACAGCGCCGTTTCACGACATGCTCGTCAAAATCGGATTGAAAATATTTCATCGCACTGGCCAGTGGATCCATCGCACCCGGCGCAAGCGCGCAGTAGGTGTTGCCGGGCCCCAACAATTTGGTGTGCATCTCCAGCAGGTGCAGATCGTCCGGCGTGCCCCGGCCGTCTTCCAGGGCTTGCAGCAGATTCGCCACCCATGGCAGCCCGTCGCGACAGGGCGTGCACCATCCGCAGGATTCCTGCGCAAAGAACAATTGCAGGTTCAACATCATGCCGACCGGACACGTCCGATCATCCAGCACCACCATGGTCCCGGTTCCCATACGGCTGCCGGCTTTCGCTATCGCCTCGAAATCCATCGGGACATCCAGATGCGCTTCGGTCAGGAACGCCGTCGAGGCGCCGCCCGGCAGCAGGCCGCGGAACCGGACATCGGGACGCATGCCTCCGGCGTGACTGTTCAGAATCTCCCGCAACGTCGTGCCCATGGGAAGCTCCCAGGCGCCCGGATGAGTGACCCGGCCGCTTACGCCATAGATCTTCGTTCCTCCGTCGCTCGCCCGTCCCAGCGATCGATACCAGTCGGCTCCATGCTGGACAATGTGCGGGACGTTGTAGAGGGTTTCCACGTTCTGCACGACGGTGGGATTGCCCCACAGGCCGGCAACCTGCGGATAGGGAGGTTTCGCACGAGGAATCGCCCGTTTGCCCTCCAGTGCATTCAGCAGCGCCGTTTCTTCGCCGCAGATGTAACGGCCGGCGCTCGTATGGAGGAATAATTCAAAGCTCCATCCCGAGTTTAAAATATTGTGTCCCAAGAACCCGCGATCATGGGCCTCTGCGATGGCCCGCCGCAGCCGCGACACCGCTAACACGTATTCCTGCCGTAAGAAAATGTATCCGACGTCCGCCCCGATCGCATACCCCGACACGAGCATCCCTTCGATCATCTGGTGCGGATCCCCTTCGAGCAGCAGCCGGTCCTTGAACGTCCCCGGCTCCATCTCGTCGGCGTTGGCCACCAGATATTTGGGCCGCGGCGTGTCTTGGCCCATCGGTACGAAGCTCCATTTCTTTCCGGTCGGAAAGCCGGCGCCGCCCCGGCCTCGCAGGCCGGACTTGACGACCAGGTCTTGCACGGCGCGCTGGTCTACACGCCCCAGCGTCTGACGGACCGATTCGTACCCTCCGGCCTTTTCGTAATCGACCAGCCACAGCGGCTCTTCCGCAGACCGGATATTTTTCGTCAATGGGTGCGCGGTGCTAGGCATATCGCTCCAGAATCCCGTCAATCTTCCCAGCATCGAGGTCGCGGTGCAGGTCCTCATCGACCATCATGACCGGCGCGTGGTCGCAAGCGCCGAGGCACACGACGGGCAGCAACGTCATCCGGCCATCCTCGGACGTCCCGCCCATCGACACATTGAGCCTCTGCTCCAGGTGAGCACGCAGACGATCATATCCGAGCATCCAGCAACTCACGCTGTTGCACAACAAGACCACGTGGCGGCCGACAGGTTTCCGGAATATCAGACTATAGAAGGTCGCGACCCCATCCAGCTCATCGGCCGTCATGCCGAGCAATGAGGCCACGGCTTTTAGGTTTTCATCTGATACCCACCCATGGCGGCGCTGGACGACCTTGAGCGCCTCGACGCAGGCCGCCTGCTTGGTCGGATAATGGCGCAACTCCTCCTCGATTGCTGTTCGTTCGGCCTCAGTCAACATGGACTATTCGTCAGTCGTCAACGGTCAACCGTCACTCGTTACAAGGCACCTTCGTCACTCATCATTCGTCATCCGACGCTCGTCAATGGTCAGTCGTAGACGGCCACCCTTCAGTTCTCTTCTTCGCGAATGTCGCTTGACGGTTGACGTTTGACGCGTCTTAAACCGCTTCACGCTTTCCTCACCTGTCCACGTCCGACAGGACGAAATCGACGCTGCCCAGGATCGCGACCAGATCCGACAGCAGATGTCCGCGCGCGATGAACGGCACCATTTGTATATGCGGAAATGACGGAGTTCGAATCCTGGTCCGATAGGAATTCTGCGACCCATCGCTCGTGAGATAGTAACTGACCTGCCCCTTGGCTCCTTCGATCGGAACCGCCGCTTCTCCCGCCGGGATGACGGGCCCCCAGGTCACACCGAGGAAGTGTGTAATCAAGGTTTCAATGTCGTGCATGGTCCGCTCCTTGAGAGGCGGCGTGCTCAAGGGATGTGACGATTTGTAGGGCCCGGCCGGCATCGCTCGGACACATTGTTCAATGATGCGAAGGGACTGTCGCATCTCCTCGACCCGCACGAGGGCACGGTCATAGGAGTCGCCGCGGTGGGCGACCGGAACGTCGAATTGAAACCGGTCATAGCCGGAGTACGGCTTCTGCTTCCTGAGATCCCATCGGTATCCGGTTGCCCGGAGACCAGGCCCCGTCACTCCCCACTCCAGCGCTTCGTCGGTCGTGTAGGCTCCGATGCCGATCGTTCGTGCTCGAAACACCGGATTCTTCATGACCAGCGTGTCATACTCGTCGAGCCGCCGCGGGAAGTAGTCCAGGAACTGTCGCACCATGCTCTCCCACCCTTCAGGCAAGTCCTGCGCCACTCCCCCAATGCGAAACCAGTTGGGATGCATGCGCGCGCCACAAATCGCCTCCATGATGTTATGGATCCGCTCGCGATCGTTGAACATGTAAAAGACGGGGGACAAAGCGCCGACATCCTGTGCGAACGTTCCATACCAGACGAGGTGGTTCGCCAAGCGATACAGCTCGCACAGCATCACACGGATGACCTCGACCCGTTCCGGCACCGCAATGCCGGCGAGCTTCTCCACCGCGAGCACATACGGCAGTTCGTTGAGAAGGCCTTGCAGGTAATCGACCCTGTCCGTATAGGGAATATAGGTGTGCCACGTCTGGCGCTCGGCCATTTTCTCGGCAGCGCGATGATGGAATCCGATATCCGGGACAATGTCGACGATCTGTTCGCCTGCGAGCTGCACGACCAACCGCAGCACGCCGTGGGTCGCGGTGTGCGCGGGACCGAGATTCAGAAAGATGTAGTCGAAGTCCGAATTCTTTTCGGTGCGGGTCATGCCCCACTCTTCCGGCCGGAATTCCAACGCAGCCTGTTCCTCGGCCTGCTTGTCTTCCGGCAACTGGAACAGGCCCATTTCGGTGGCGCGCGCCGGATGCTCCTTGCGGAG
>DAISKX010000318.1:0-4955 GCA_036820725.1 Nitrospiraceae bacterium | reverse complement strand
GGCCCCAAAGTCTGACGCTAAGAAGGACCCGCACGCAGAAGCCAAGAAACAAAAAGTTGTGACCCCTGAATACATGTTCCTCGAAGCGCCGAGGACAAAGGAATTCATCACGGGTAGCGAGGCTGCAAAAGAGGCGGTCCGTCGCTCCAACGTGGACATCTCCATCGCATATCCTATTACGCCGCAGAGTGAAACGATGCAGCTCATCGGCGTTCTCTATGGCGAGGGATACGTAAAGGAATATTACCGTGGCGAAGAGGAATACGGCGTGATGTCAGCAATCGCCGGTGGATCGCGAGCCGGAGTGCGTTGTTTTACGGCGACCGCTGGTCCAGGCACCTTGCGGGGAATTGAGCCCATCGCCTCTTGGCCTGGTCACCGGTTGCCCGCGGTGTGCATGTTTACATGCCGAGTGGTGAATGCACCCCTCGCCATTCAGCCGGATAATATCGAAGTATCGTATTTGCTTAATTGCGGGATGATCATCTTTCACGCCGAGAATCAGCAGGACATGTTTGACTTCATCCTGGCGGGCTTTATTATCAGCGAGAAGAATGATGTGACGCTCCCCGTGGGAGTCTGCTGTGACGGATTTTTTGTCACTCATGCTCGCGGCTATGTTCGAATGCAAGATCGCGGCATTAAGTTACCCGCACGAGAGGCTTGGCGTGGTGCGGTACCTGTACTTGATGCTGAGAACCCGCCCGCTCGTTTGTCGCGCGACGCCCCCGTCCAAAAGTCCAACTTTATGGCGTACAACATCCATGCCGTGTGGCAGCAGGAAGTGTGGGCAGCCGTAGAGCGGTCGCGTAAGTATATCGACAAATACATGGGTGGGCTCTGTACCGCGGAGAATATGGAAAATGCAGACGCTGTCATTGTCGCTTCAGGTAGTGCGGCGGCTCAATCGCGAGAGGCCGTTCGGCTCTGTGCAGAGAAGGGCATGAAGGTCGGTTTAATCAAGGTTCGGTCACTGCGACCTTTCCCGACCCGAGAGTTGCGTGATCTCTGTAAGAATACAAAACTGATCGTCATTCCCGAGTTCAATTACGTTGGATGGCTTGCGAAGGAAGTCGCCACCGCGATTTACGGTCATTCGAAAGCGAAGATCATTGCAGGTCCGCATGTGTACGGTGGACAATCGATGCCGGTAGAATTGATTGTGGATGAGGTTGAATCCGGATTGACGGGGAAAAAATCAACCAACGTTCCATTGTCTGCGATCATGGGAACAGATGTCGATCATGCCGCCATGGGCCACTTCATGCGAAGTATCTGAACAAGCCTTTGATAAAAAGGGGCCCGTCGGAATGGTTCCGACGGGCCCTTCTTGTTTGACTTTCTCCTGCTTTGGAATGTTTATCCCTGCAAATCTTCCTGGATTAGGTCTTCACTATCGGGCATTCCGTGAGCAATAAATTTGGCATAAGAAAGATAAATCATGCTGCTGTCGCGCATGGCTTTAGCCCCGTATGTCATGCGCTCAAGTTTGGACGCATCTGAGCTCTCCTGAGTGCGCATGGCTGCGACTTGTTCCTCTAGAAGCAGCGTGTATCTTTCCATTGCCTGTTCCACCTCTCGGTAGGCTTGTAGGATAGCATCCGTCATAGGCATATCTCCTTCCCACGAGGTAAGATACAGTACGCCCTTTTCAAGGGTCAACCATCACATGGAAGTACCTTTGAACCCGTTCTCAAGACGTTTAGAAAAGGTTCTGGGTCATGTGAGCGGTATAAATCTGGCCGATCTGGATCCCACAACCAGGCTGGATATTGCCAAGCATGTCGGGCAGTTGTCATATCGATTCACGCGCGAGAGAAAGCTGGAAATAGGAAACTATCTTGAGGATTCGGCCACTGCCTTAGCGTATCTGGCATACTTTTTTCCGGTCAATACTGCCAAAGTGTATAGATTGCTTGACGAGTTGGCCCCCACATTCGCCGATATCGATTCCAATCCTATACGAGTGTTGGATCTTGGATGCGGTCCTGGGACAGGTGCGATGGCCGTGCTCGACTGGGTGCAGTCAAAGGGGTGGTTTCAATCCGGAAGAGTGCAGTGTGTTGCCGTGGACCAATCGTCAGCGTCACTGACGGCCTGCCAACGGCTCTGGTCAGCATATTGCGGAGCTGAAGGAAATTCTAGCCATACGTTACTTCCTTTCCGTGAGAACCTGCAAGAGGGGCTTTCTCGTCAGATCAAGCACGCAGGCGGGGCAACGGGTTACGACCTTATTATCATCCAGAATGTCCTTTCTGAACTTGCTACTGGAAAGCTAAGCGGCGAGGAGGTGCGGACCAGGCTAATTACCATGGCGCTGGACATTCTCTCGGACCATGGCACCGTCATGATTATTGAGCCCGCCCTTCGTGATGCGTCTCGGCAGCTCCACGAGGTTAGGGATCGACTCCTTCGAGAGCGGAAATGTACTGTTTATAGCCCCTGCTTGCATGAAAGATCTTGCCCGGCACTCGTAAACCCTAATGACTGGTGTCACGAGGAGCGTGCATGGAGCCCGCCGACCTGGATCAAGGCCATTGATCGCGATGTAGGCTTTATTAAAGATGCGCTGAAATTCTCCTACGTGTTGCTTCGCAAGGATGACCGAACGATCGTCCGGCGCGCGCCCGATCTTTACCGCGTCGTGAGTGAGCTTCGTGTTTTTAAGGGGGAAAAGCGAGCGTGGCTGTGTAATGAACAGGGGAGACCGGAGGTTGGGCGGCTTGACCGAAAGCGTTCACCGAGCAACGCGGCGTTCGATGACTGGCATCGAGGCGCAATCGTGCGTATCAGCGAGATTGTCAGAAAGGAACGAAATGGGAAATTGTCAACGGTGGGAAGAATTGAGAGCGACACAGCAGTGCAGATCATTCGGTCGGTCTGAATAGGGTATGCCTCAAAGGCAAGATCAGGTGGCGAACGGCAAGTGACGCCGATAGAAGTCATGGCGGGGAAAGCCAAAAAGACGGAACACGCTGGACCGAAAAAGGGATCTGGTGCCTACTGGGGTCGCAAGGGCGACGCCAAACGGGAGAGCAACCGGGCTCGACGAGAGGGCGCAAGGCGCGCTGTTCGGCATGGTCTTACAGACTCGGGGAGCGAAAACGGGATCTGACTCGGACGCGACATTCTGTGTCCTGTCTCAACTCCTTCAATCTGCAGCAGGGAAGCGCGCGCCGCTCGCTTCCGCGACTCTCGCGACACCACTTCCACCGCGCTCTTAAGCGATAAAGACTGAGACCGGGTGACGAACAGTGCACGCGTTCGGTTGCGTCATCATGCGTTGGATAAAGATGCCACACATCTTTTATACTGTTGGCCTCACCCTTTACCGGGATAGAAGAACGGGGTTCGGCGCTGCTTGTGGCCACTGATTGGCAGTTTGCGCGATGCCGCAATCCTCAGCGCGCATCCGTTCCACCTGGCCAAAGAAAGGAGGGCAACGGGACCAGTCTCAGACCGGCCGCTCATAGACGAGGCCGGTTTCAGGATTCGAGGGAAAGACTGCAGCCGCTAGGAGTCTGCCAGGAAAACCATTGACAGGTTTATAAGCCAACGCAAAAATGCACCGAAGTTGACACGCGGTATCCGATATTATGCTGTCCTGCATGCTCATTAGTGAGGTCTCACGAATATGAGGCTCTCGACATCCGAATGAGCGTCCGTATCCCCGAGGAATTCAGAAGGCAGATCGAAAGCCTACTGCCATACGCTGCACCTGTTCTGGTTTATCCAAGAATTAATCCAAGGATCGATGGGTGGATTACTGGCGGCACAGCGCTACTCGCGCGAACAGACACCAATAGATTTTTGATCACTGCAGATCACTTCGTCTCTAAAATCAATGAACTGCGAGAGAGATCAGATATCGTCGTCTTACTTGGTGGAACAGATGCTCTGCCCATCGATATTACACGCTGGACGATTATAGCGAGCGATAGTTTTACAGATGTCTGCACTATTCAGATGCCCCAGGCGTTTGAAGCAAACGAGCTAAACAAGTGTTGCTTTGAACTCGATTTGGCGCAGTCAATAAGGGCCGCTGTTGGTGAGCAAGCGCTCATTCTAGGTTTTCCAGCGTCACATAGGTGTGCAAGTGATAACAAGATCAATGCGCGCGTATTGCCTATAATGGACTACGTTACTGATGTTGGTGTCAGGAGATTTACGACGAGGGCAAAAGACAAGTTACGGGAAACAGCGACTCGCCTTGAAGATGAGGTGAAGAATATGTTCGTCAAGCAGGCGACCGATGCCATTCTTCAGGAAGACCCTGCAAAGCTGAAGGCAGCCATGGCGCGCGTTTTTCAATGTGATAAGGCATTTGGGGCTTTCCACACTGCCGCTTCCACTCGCAGCCAAGCCGTCTCCTCGTTGGAACAAATTTCTGCAGGGTTTTCATGCTGGCTGCCTCGCAAAACAGCGAAAAGCCACTTCGCCATTCAGTGATGCTCAGATTCAGCGGTATTGCCGGTGCATGACGGACGAGGCGGAAGAATCATAAATGAAAGCCATGGCGCATGCTTCGCCAGCATCCAATAGCAGGATCAAGGTAGCCAAGCCGAAGCAAGGGGCTTCAGAAACCTATGCCTGATTTTCAGACTTTGCAGGAAGCACTTCCAGGAAGTCGGATTCCTTGGTAAGGCGACGGGTTTGTGAGCGACTCGTCGCCTGAATACCTTTTGTTCAGTTCGACTTTCTCAGCGGGTGGCGCGGATCAGGGACCCTGTCTGCCCGCAACGGAAGGGGAGAAGCCACGGTTATGGGTAGAGAAAAAGGAGGCTAAAAGAGAAATGGGCAAGGAAAATTGAAAGGCCCCCCACGGGGGAATGGGTGAAGTGAGGACGGAAGGGGTGATCGGCGACAGGACCCGCTCTCTTCAGGTGATAGCCCCGTTGCAGGTCGAGGTGGTTGGTTAGATAGGGCGCAGAACTAGTCCGCTTCTGGCTCGGAAC
>DAISKX010000317.1:0-4956 GCA_036820725.1 Nitrospiraceae bacterium | reverse complement strand
TCCCTTCGGTATGGTCACAGTCTTTATGACTGAAACGAAAGATACAAGTTTCTGAATTGTGAATTTTCGTTCCGAGTAGAGAATCCCGAGTTCGGAATGCAGAACTGCTCCCATGAAAATTCAGAATTCAACATTCAGAACTCAGAATTACTTCCCAAGGTCGCACAGCCATTCTTCTCGCATGGCCCATGGTACCTCAACTTCATGCCGATATGAGGCATGGTCGACCGTGAGACTGACACGCAACGTCGGGTCACCGATCGCCTTCACCATGACCGTCGTAGGCCGGAGCCGAACGAAATGCACGGCGCTGATCTTCGTGTCGTGACTGTGCCCGCCCTCAAACTCTGCGTACACGGTTTCAGAGCCGGCCCTGAGCGCCACCGTTTGTCCTTTATCCAGGCCCATAAAAAGGTCCAGCCAATATTGAATCCGATTCGAGTCGGTAATCTCGATCATCAGGGTCGCGCTCAACTCACCTGGTTGAGGAAGTAGCGCGTTATAGACGTCCAACTCGTCCTGCACTTTGACGGGATCGGAAATCCGTTCGGCGCGCAGCATTTCCTGAACTTGAAACTGCAACGTGTCCCGATTTTCAAAGAGCAGCGTCACCTGATCACCGACCGAAATGCGACGACGGCGCTTCAAATCGATGATGCGCTGACGAAATGCGTCCCGTTGCCGTTCATACTCGGTGATTGGGATGATATCGTGTTGCGTCAAACCCTGTGTCGTCATGACCCAGATCTCATGATATGGTCTCGGCTGCGATTCACAATCTCACCCGCCCAACCCCGCGCACGCCGAGACGTGCGATCTCCCGGATGACGCTTCATGCATCACGCGCTTCTGACGGCAAGCCATAGGCATCGCGGACGATCTGAATGGGGTGAAGTGAGCGGCGCCCGCCCGCATACGCGACTGCACCGGCCGCATCAAGCTGCAACCCGGCAAGCGGACAGTCCGAGGCCACCAGATCGGCCGGAGTCTGTTCGATGGCCCGAACCGCTTTCTCCGCGATCTTCATGGAAAGCGGATAATATTCCGTTTTGGCCGACCAGGTCCCGTCATGCCCCGAACACTTTTCAACGACCTCGACCTGTGCGCCAGCACATTCCATCAACTCTTTCGACTTGAACCCGATATTCTGGTCCCGCAAATGGCAGGGCACCTGGTACGCCACCCGTCCCGGCTTTCGCGGGAAATCGAGAACCAAGACGCCGTCCCGTTTCAGTCTCATCAAATACTCGCAGATATCAAAGGTCCTACCGCCTACGGTCGTTGCATCCTCACTGTTGACCAGCGCGGGATATTCCCGCTTGAGCATGAGACTGCAACTGGGGACCGGAACAACGATATCGTAGCCGCGTTCCACCCAACTCTTCAACGAGCGGATGTTTGCATGGGCAGCTTTGACGATCGCATCCGTATCCCCAATGTCAAACGAGGGCATGCCGCAACATTGCTGATCGGGAAACGCGACTTCGACTCCGTTCTTTTCCAGCACTTGGACGGTAGCCTTGCCGACATCGGTCGCCTGATAGTTCACCAGACAACTGGCGAAGAGTGCGACTTTTCGTGAACCAGCCGGCGCGAGGGCGCGAGGGCGACGACTCCACCAACGGTTCAAGGTTTCCTTCTGATAATGGAGCACGTGCCGATCACGGTGAATGCCCAACACCCGCTCGAGCAGGCCACGAATCCAGGGTTGGGCCAAGGTCCAGTTGACGACCGGCGCCAAGGCACTATTGAGACGTCCCAAAAAATCCGTCTGAATGAGCAGGCGGTCTCGCCACGAAACTCCACGCTGCACGGCTAAATGCTTCTTCCACACGATCATCAAGTGCGGAAAATCAATCGCGTATTGGTGCGGCGGCGTATAGGGGCAGTGATTGAAACAGAGCTTGCAATAATAGCATTCGTCGACGACCCGGTGGTGATCGGCCGGCGTCAACTTGGCCACATCACTCTCGTAGACGTCGATACGGTCTAACAGGGTATTGAATGAGGGGCAGAGGTTGAAGCATCGCCGGCACCCGTCGCAGACCCCATAGATCCGGAGGGTTTCTTTCTCGAGATGCCCGGCGTCTGGCGGCTGGAGAAGGCTGAGGCCTTTCATATTCCTTAGAGACATGCCGTGGCGGTCACCCCTGCGACCTGTTATTGATAGGATCGCGTACTCGTGGGGAGTGACCGCCGAGGCTGAAATCGGACGATGTTTACAGTTGCTTCAAGCCCTCCAAGCCTTTGGTAAAACGGTTGGCATGAGACCGCTCGGCTTTGGCCAGGGTTTCGAACCATTCGGCAAGTTCGGGAAAGTTTTCGTCCCGGGCCGTCTTGGCCATACCGGGATACATTTGGGTGTACTCATACGTCTCGCCTTCCACGGCGGACTTGAGATTGGCCTCGGTATTCCCGATCGGGACGCCTGTGGCCGGATCGCCGACTTCCTTTAAGAAATCGAGGTGCCCGAACGCATGCCCGGTTTCCGCCTCCGAGGTATCGCGGAATAACCCGCCGATGTCGGGATATCCTTCGATATCGGCGCGCCGGGCGAAATACAGATAGCGCCTGTTCGCCTGCGATTCTCCGGCGAATGCATGCTTGAGGTTTTCGTGACTCTTGGTCCCATTCAGACTCTTACCCATGGTGTGCTCCTCCCTAATGAAATGTCCGTTTCCTTTTCCTTACTGAGTGAAGGCTGCTTGATTCTGTTGCTCTTTGCCGATACCCCGCAGCAGGCTGCACAATATCCGTGAAATTCCACGCGGTGTCCTAGGACCTGGAAGCCAGATTCCAGCCCCCTGGCCATTGTGACCTGATCCAATGCGTCATCCATGACGTCGAGTATATGTCCGCATCCGAGACACACGAGATGATGGTGCAGCGACACATTCGCATCAAACCGCGCGCTGTCGTGTCCGACGTTCACTTCATGCACCAGCCCGGCCTTCCGGAGGACGCCGAGCGTGTAATACACCGTATTCCTGGAAATCATCGGATACTGTCCGCGGACCGCCCGAAATAACGCGTCGGCTGTCGGATGACTGGTCGTACCAGCGAGCGCGGCGTAGATGGCCGCACGCTGGGGCGTCATCCGGACACCGCAGGATCGAAACCTGGTGCGGATGGTATCGATAGTCATGCGCATCTTTCCTATGTAGGAATCATTCCTAAATACCATACGCGCCGGTGGCGCATCAAGGGCATGACTCCGAACTGCCGACTGCGTTTTTATGTCGGCTTCAACTAAAGCGTAAAGCGCCGCAAACCGTTGTGAGTATCCCCGCCGCTCGTTATTCGGAGACTGGAGAACAGCTCATGGCTAATAGCCAATCGCGTATGGCAAAGCAAGTCCACGTCTCTTTCCTCGTGCTACCAGCTATACGCCATCAGCTATGTGCTCCTATTCATACGATTCGGGAGGGAACTTTGCGCCGCTGAACAGATTACGGGTGGTAGAGAGGCAGGTGTCCATCCATGTCAGCCAGGCTTTTATAGGTCTGGTCCTTGGGAGAGAGTACCGGGTTTTGCACAGGCCAGGGAATCTTCAGAGCCGGGTCATTCCAGAGGATTCCCCGTTCATCTCCGGGCGAATAGACATCCGTACACTTATAGAAAAAACACGCGACCTCGCTAAGGACACAAAACCCATGCGCGAAACCGGGCGGGATATACAGTTGACGCATATTGTCATCGGACAGTTCCACGCCATACCATCGACCGAAGGTCGGCGATCCCTTTCGAATGTCCACTACCGCATCGTACACCCGCCCTTTGACTACCGAGACGAGCTTCCCCTGCGGTCGCTGCAACTGGTAATGCAATCCACGCAACGTGTGCCGGACAGACCAGGAAAAATTATCCTGCACGAACGGCCCGCTGATGCCGAGATCCGCGTACCGCGCTTCTCTGAACGCTTCCCAAAAACTCCCGCGGGCATCCCGAAACACATCAGGCTCCACCTGTATCAGTCCCGGCAAGGGTGTCTCCACGAGGCGCACGGTATCTAACCTTTCTCTTTCGGTGGAGGGCGCCGCATCATACCTCGTTCCTGCTCGCAGGAGAAGCCGCTGTGCCCCGTTGAAAAGATGCGGACGCCTGTCACATACTCAGAAGAAAGCTGAAATGAGCGCGGTGAAATCAGTTCGCCTCGGGCGGTGCGGATTCCGGCGGGGGGTCTGGATAGAGCTGTTGCAGCCGGTCGATCAATGGCTTGGCTTGAGGAGTACTGGATCGAGACGGCTCGCTGGGCGGATGCTCCCAGGTCAGCACGGTCACCCCTGCACTCGTGAGAAGTTCACGAATGGTCGTTGCTAGAGCCTCGAGGGTCAACTCGTTCCCGGTCCTTAGATCGAGGACGCGTTCACGGGGATTTGTCGGGGGCGGGTCGGAACTGATTAGTGCCCAGCACCGATCGAATATGGTCCCGCGAAGCTCTTGGGAGATGTTGAGGGACGGCAGGTCTGATGTGCATAATGCGGCCACCATCAGGACAAACTGGAGTTCAGGCATTCCGGGTCGATGAACATCGAGCGATTGCATACGATATTATTTCGCGTGCGGGGCCTGCGAGTCAATGCCTGTCGGCGATCACACCACGTCGACACGCTCAACACGACGAGACTCCGCCCATCTGAAACAAGAGAGGTCGATCAGCAATGGTAACGATTACACTCATGGGACAACTACAAGCGGCCGATGGAGAACGGGATATGGCCTGCGAAATTCCCAATGCCATGACCGTGAGGCAGGTGGTTCAGCGACACGGAAACAATCTTCGGCATCTCCTGCAACTCCTACGCGAGAAGAAAATTCTCGTGACCATCAATAAACGGATCGCAAGCGAAGACTCCACCGTTCAGGATGGCGACGCCCTCCGCTTCGTCGGCCACGACGGGACAGGAGGGAGCGGCCTCGGTCCTTCATTCACCTGACCCGTCGTTGAAGTGGCAG
>DAISKX010000316.1:0-4963 GCA_036820725.1 Nitrospiraceae bacterium | reverse complement strand
GATGGTGGAGAATAATTCCTTCAACGACCGATCCTTTCAACCCTCCTGGACGAGGCCCCAGCGAGCCAATGGGACTCCGTCCAAGATAGCCGAGTTGCAGGAGAAGACATTCCGAAAGATCGCGAGCCGCGACGCCTGTCGGGTCGAATCCCTGGATATCTTTGAGAACCGCTTCCGCCTCTTCCGCAGAATAGGGTGTCTCTGCCACCAATTCTTGTAATGGCATCCTGAGGTATCCGTCATCATCGAGATTCCCAATGATCAAACGTCCAAGCTCCTTGTCACGTTCGGAAATCCCGGACAACGACAACTGCCACAACAGGTGATCCTCGAGCGACGTGGATTTTGCGAGCGTTTGTTCATAAGAAGGAAACTCATCTTGTGAGGATGAGGCATACTCCGAATCTCCTCGCCTGACGTCACTGTCGAAGTAATCTTCCCAGCTTCCGGCCGACAACTCTTCGGGACTTTCAGCGGTCGGCCCGGTATTGTCAGCTTCGCGCATGGTGTCGGCGGCGGGAGAGGACAAGGGTGGTTCCTCGCGTTCTCGTTCAGGTGTTGTGGCGACCTCAGCCTCGTCTCCTTCATCGGTCTCGGGCGGAAGCTCCTCAAGCAATGGATTTTCCATGAGATGCTGCTGAAGACTTTGCTGAAGTTCCAGCCGCGATAATTGCAGCAGTTTAATCGCCTGCTGTAATTGCGGCGTCATGATGAGCTTTTGGCTCAGTCTGAGATCAAGCCGTAATTTCATGTCTCCCGCTCGCCCCGCTACAGCCGAAACCCTTCCCCAAGATAGACCGCCCTCGCGGTTTCACTTTTCTCAATCATGCCTGGCGGTCCGGCTTCCAGAATCGAACCCTCATTGATAATATAGGCACGATCCGTGATGACCAATGTTTCACGCACATTGTGATCCGTAATCAAGACACCTATTTGTCGTTGTTTCAATCTGGTAATGATTTGCTGAATATCCGCCACGGCAATAGGATCGATACCGGCAAAGGGCTCGTCTAACAGCATGAAGGAAGGGCTTGTGGCTAAGGCTCGCGTAATCTCCAATCGACGCCGTTCTCCACCCGATAATGCATAGGCCTTGCTTTTCCGAATATGCACAAGATCCAATTCCTTCAACAGTAATTCTATCCGCTCAGTGCGTTCTGCTCCCGAGTACCCCAACATCTCCAGAATTGCCAGGATATTGTCCTCCACTGAAAGCCGTCGAAAGACAGAAGACTCCTGCGGGAGATATCCGATCCCTCTTCTCGCACGCTTGTACATCGGTAAGTCGGTAATGACCTCTTCCTTTAGTGTGATCGAACCTCGATCAGGCTGACACAGACCCACCATCATGTCGAAGATTGTCGTCTTTCCGGCTCCATTCGGTCCCAGCAAACCCACCACTTCGCCTGCATGGACGTCGAGTGAAACCCCCTTCACTACCTGGCGGCCACGAAAGCTCTTCGCCAAATCCTCGGCAACCAGACGTTCCTGAGGTCGTCTCTGTTCGGCGACGGGAGCCCTGTCGGAAGCCATGTCAGAGGATGCCTGGATCACTGGTCTGAACCTCGATCCGCTTCTATGGTGACGTGCGATCCACCCTCAACGACACTTCGGTCTTCGTCCAGAAACATGGTAATTTGTTTACCTGTGACTCGAGTCCCTTTTTGCCATGCGACCGGCTCACCCGTCAGTACGATTTTTCTTTCTTCTTCAAAATAGACCGCTCTCCGGCATATGGCCCGACCACCTTCTTTTTCAATTTTTACGCGTCCTGTTGCCTCAATTTTACTAATAGCGCGATCCGAGACGCTCGGCATCGCATCCCTGCCCGGCATGTCCTTCTTCCCTGTCGCAGCCCCATTTTTACCGCTATTCGCAGGGCTATCTTTCTTACCCTCGCTGCCATCATCTCCCGGACGGAACGACACCACCATGTGGTCGGAATACACGACCAATTCTCCGCGCGTCAGCACCACGGACCCGTCAAAAATAGCCTTGTTCTCTTGATTGCTGACCGTCATGGTCTTCGCTGTGATATTGGTCGTGGGATTCGGAAGCGCCTGGTCCCTTGAAAGGCTTGCTTCTGCTGAAGACGTGACGGGTACCGCAAACCCCGTGATCAGATTAAGAAGTAGGAGCCACATCCACATGAACATCGTCAAGCACCTGAAAGATTTCTGTATCGAGCTTCCCTAGCAGACCACGTCCTGTCACTTGCAGACCGTGCCCGTTGATCGTCACCGGGTCGGATGTTTGAATCTCCCGCTGTTTATCAATCCAATTCAAATGATTTGTCCGAATGATATAGCCGCTGTCGGTTTCCACGACGATCGGAGCCTCCCGGTTCGCCAACATGAAATTCTTGGTCTCCGTATCCAAAGTTCCCTCTTCTCCCGACAACATGAGCTCTCTGCCTTGGACCCCGTACAACGTAATCTGAACATTACTCAACACGGCTCGCTTCTGATCCTCGTAGAGACGCGCTTGTTGAGCTTCGACCTTCCATTGAACGATATCACCTTTCGTCTGTGTGAACGTAAACCCCTGGATGCGGGCATCTGCCGCTTCATTCCCTCCGGGAGGCGTCACCCGAGCTGTTGAGGCGGATTCGGATCGCGTGAAGAGGAGGTATGCTAGAAAAGAGGCAAGAACGACGCTCAATGCCAACAGCCCTCTCCGGAGCCAACGTTCCCACATGTGATAGCCCTTCGTCGTTCAGCTCAGCTCGCGTTCTATTGTTGGCATGATAGTAGCATTGTCGCTAGTTCAAGTAAACTCACAACGGTTGAGCAGAGCTGGTGAAAGAGAGAACGCAACGCCGGATTCGCGCGCGGAGGGAGGAACTGAGAATGAAACAGACAGCTTCGTCGCAGATGAGTCTCAACGAAGCTGTCTTACTATGTGGTGGAGACTTCTTTCGACTTGGTTGGGTGATCTCCGGATGCCGGAGCTGAAGTGCCCTTAGCTGCCTTCCCGCGATCGGTGTCGACAGATCTGGCGACCAACTCAATAGCGACCATTTCCGCCGCATCGCCGATGCGCCGCCTGGTGCGAATGATTCTGGTATAGCCTCCGGGCCGGTCTTTGAACCGCGAGGCGACGTCTGCAAACAACTTCGAAACGACGGCTTTGCTCCGCAAAAAACTCAAGGCACGTCGTCGGGCAGGCAGGGATCCTTCCTTGCCCAACGTGATCATTCGATCGGTGAACCCGCGTATTTCCTTGGCCTTGGCCTCCGTCGTCTCGATGCGCTCCTGTTCAAGCAACGACGTCACGAGGTTGCGGAACAGGGCCCAGCGATGTTTTGTCTTCCGGCCTAGTTGTCGTCCCTTCTTCTTGTGCCGCACGTTCCGTTCCTTTCACTCCTCATTCGGATCGGACGCCACCGTCACCGGACGGCAACGCGTCGACCTTCATTCCAAGACTGAGTCCCATCTCGGTGAGGATTTCCTTAATTTCGTTCAGGGATTTCTTTCCAAAGTTCTTCGTCTTCAGCATCTCCGTCTCTGTTTTTTGTACGAGATCCGCGATGGTCTTGATATTCGCGTTTTTCAAGCAATTGGCCGCCCGGACAGAGAGTTCCAATTCATTGACGCTGCGATAAAGGTTCTTGTTCACTTCATAGGGTGTCTCTTCAATACCACCCGCAGGCTTGGCATCGGCCCGCTCCTCTGGATTGATGAAAATGTCCAGATGCTCCCGCAGAATGCTGGCCGCATTTGAAAGCGCATCCCTCGGCGAGATGGTGCCGTCGGTCCAAATTTCCAGGGTCAATTTGTCATAGTCGGTCATCCGTCCAACGCGGGCGTTTTCGACGTGAAAGTTCACCCGCTTGATCGGCGAGAAGATGGAATCGATCGCGATCACGCCGATCGGAAGGCCCTCTTCCTTATTGCGCTCGGCCGGCACGTAGCCTCGGCCATGCTTCACCATCATTTCCATGTCCAAGGTCGCGTCTTTATCAAGCGTGGCAATGTGGAGATCCGGGGTCAAAATGTTGATATCTCCATCGTGTATGAGATCCGAACCCTTCGCTTCACCAGGCCCTTTTTTCTTCAGCCGAATCGTCTTCGGCTTATCTCCCTGCAATGCCAGACGGAGACTCTTCACGTTGAGAATAATGGAGGTAACGTCCTCCGTGACCCCGGGAATAGTGGAAAACTCATGCAGCACCCCCTCGATCTTCACAGTCGACACCGCTGCTCCGGTTAATGAAGAGAGCAGCACGCGGCGCACGGAATTGCCGATCGTCGTGCCAAATCCGCGTTCAAATGCCTCCGCGGTGAAACGGCCGAATGTTGGGGAAAGAGTGTCTTTATCGACTTCCACCCGCATCGGGATTTGAAAGTCTTTCATCGCTTTGATCATAATTCCCCCTTCATTATCACAATGAGCTGTACGCTCAAAACTTGTCGACTCGTATGGATGCGGCGGGCACCGCCATCTCATTATCTCGAATAGAGTTCGACCACCATCTGCTCGTTGACCGGTAGTGCGATCTGGTCTTTGGTGGGCAAAGCCCGGATGGTTCCTTTCAACGCGGCCTTGTCCAATTCAAGCCATTCGGGAATCCCTCGGCCATCGACTGCCGATAAAGCGGCTTGAATCGGGAGAAGATCCCGGCTGGACTGCCGGACCTCCACCACATCGCTGACTCTAATCATCGCTCCGGGCACACTGAGCTTTCGGCCGTTGACCAGCATGTGCCCGTGATTGATCAGTTGTCGTGCTTCTTTTCGGGAAGCTCCGAATCCTAACCGATACACCACATTGTCGAGACGGCACTCCAGCAAACGAAGCAACGCTTCTCCGGTCACTCCGGTCTGCCGTTCGGCCCGTTCGAATATTCCACGGAACTGGCGTTCTTGTAAGCCGTAAATTCTCCGGAGCTTTTGCTTCTCCCGCAACTGGAGACTATAGTCAGAAATCCTGGGACGAGCCTGTCCATGCTGCCCGGGAGGAT
>DAISKX010000315.1:0-4970 GCA_036820725.1 Nitrospiraceae bacterium | reverse complement strand
GGAAAAAGGCAAGCGACCCCTCCGTTTACCGGGGTCGAGGCGCGCGACGGGTGGGCACTTCGGGTTTCCCTATTGTCATGGCGGCTCCATCGCCGACCCGAAGTACGGGAAAGATCAGCCCTGCAACAAATTCACCGCACCTGCCCTTAATCTCGGGCCCCATGTCGCAGCCTTGGGCATGCGATTCTACACCGGTACGATGTTTCCTCAGGAATACCGAGGACAGATCTTTATCGCCGAGCACGGCTCCTGGAATCGAAGCGAAAAGATTGGCTACCGGATTTCGCTCGCATCACAAGATGAGAAAGGACACCTGCGGTACTCTACTTTCGCTCAAGGGTGGTTGCAGGGATCGGATGCCTGGGGGCGACCGGCCGATGTCCTAGCCATGGCGGACGGCTCGCTCCTGGTATCCGATGATTTGGCAGGTGTGATCTATCGGATTGCGTATCAGAAGAGTCATTAGCGTCTCGCCGTTTCCCCAGGGGAAGGGTTGGCTATTTCCACTTGCGCGTCCAGGAGAGACTTTTTAGGCCGCGCCATCCCCTTCATTCTTTTTCCAGCCAGATAAGGCGCAGCGCTGTGCGACCAGAGGGAGAAAGCTGGGCAGGTCTTCTGAGACGCGCGTCATGAGTTCGTTTGCCAACTGCTGATCGTCAAAAGATTCGTACGCATCGTCGAGGAAGCCGCCGCGCAACAGTGGATGGTGGAGGAATTGCCTGCCTGGCCCAGTTGTCACTTCCAAGGGCCATTCGCTAACCTCGACGCGTTCGAGACCCGACTTCTCCAACCAACCGCGTCCTTGTTCAGCCGAGGGGCGCTCCGCAATGTAGGTTTCCAGCCGGCGGCGTTCTGTCAGCAGCCCATACCGGGCCATTTCCTGATCAATCCGGGCCCACAGCGAATCGAACGTCCCCAGCGAGGGAAAGGTGAGGACCAGTTGGCCGCTAGGTTTGAGCAACTCTACCAACGCGCGCACCGTTTCGAACCTGTTCGGACGAAAGAACATCACTGATAGATTACCGGTAATGCGATCGACCCGGGGCAGGCTCGTCGGTAACGCACGCATGTCGTGACATTCGAATTGCAGCCAGGGCAGATGAGACCCTTGTAGCAGCCTCGCGCTTTCGACTTGATGCTCGCTGCAATCAATCGCAAGCACCTGCCCATCTGGACCAACCTGCTCCGCCAGATAAAACGCCGGGATACCATGCCCACAGGCCACATCCAGAATGGAGGCTCCCGGAAACAGATCAAGATGTCGCAGCAATATTTCGGCAAACGGTGTAGACCAGTAATCATGTTTGGGCAGGGACCACCGGTCGCTCACGCTGGCTTGTCCTGAGGTCATGTCGCTCCTTCTCTAGAGTGAATTGGCACCAGCATAGCCTAATCTGCTGCTCGAGAGCGAATACCATTCCCTTTTCTCTCCTTCACGCTCTTGTCGTTGTCCGGTCAGGTGTTCTCGCTGTTCGAGCTGATGGTCTCGATTCTCATGATAGTCACGCTCACATGGCTGGGTATCGGTGTCATCGAACTCCTGGCCGAAGTCTACAGTAAAAGACAAGATCACGCTGTAGCGAGTTGCTTCGGCATCCGGTACCTGGCTAGTATGTCGCCTCGCCAATCGCCGTGATAATCGCTTCCACTTCGTGGCCTTTATCATCGAATTCCCCATGACGTTTGGACTCTGTTGCTATCTGCCCGGTAGCAAAGGTCACCGGCGCGGCTTGAAAATCCTTTCTGATGCCCAAGACCGGCACTCGCCTGTTCGCATCCTCCAAATAGTCTGCGACATAAGTCAGCAGCGAACTTGGATAAACCGTGATGCCATCTGCATTCTCCGCCCCGGGGTCCAGCGTGTATACGAGGAACCGATTTTTCGGCACTGCCCACGCGCCGCCTGCCATAAAGCACGCGCGGGTCGCCTCGATTGTCACGGCCGGCGCCATGAACTGAATGGATGCCAAGGACACATTTGTGGCTTGGGCAAGCCGTCCCTGCAGTGCGTTCTGATACAGAAAGCCGTGGAAGATTGACCCAGCACTGTGTCCGACGAGGTGAATTTTATATCGCTCTTTCGGGGTCGTCCGGATGACATTGAACAACTCTTCCAGGAATAGCGCCGCGCCTCCCTTCGGCTGAGACGATCCGGCGCACCGGCCTTTCATCTCATTCCAGAAGGCGTTTCTCACCATGGGCGCTAGTTTTTTTCCCATCCAGCGCTGGCCTTCATCGACAGCTTCACCAAGCTTGCCCTTCAATTTTTCCCAGGCCTCCCGCAAGTTGAAACCTGTCGGGCCGGTCTGATCATCCTGGCTCTTGAAATAGCCCAGCAGAGATT
Organism: Nitrospiraceae bacterium; assembly: GCA_036820725.1. Taxonomy (GTDB): domain Bacteria; phylum Nitrospirota; class Nitrospiria; order Nitrospirales; family Nitrospiraceae; genus DASSBQ01. Next base: position 2,626 of record DAISKX010000315.1, on the reverse strand, counting down.
CATCCCAACTGCTCTCCCACACAAAAAAATACGGGCATATTCCCTTGGAGGTGGCCACATCCCACAGGCGCGCTGCAACAGTGACACCATACGTCTCCGAATTTAAACCACCATGCGCGTAGAGCATGACATGGTGATATCCATCGGATAACGTCGGCGAGGCCAAGACCTTCTGCGCCATCCCCGGTAATTGGGCCTTCTCCGTCGTGAGCGCTCCGGTCGAGGACAGACCTCCGCGGTCATCGGTATTGATCAAGTAGGATAAGACCTCGGGATTCGACAGATCAAAACCTTCGCCGGAGCTGCCGATTTGAGAACCCGCATAGGTCGCCGATCCTCCTCCGAAACCAGCGACAAAAATCGCGGGATGTCCTTTGTAGTTGCGTGTTTCTGGGCCTGGGCGGGATACCCACGCATCCTGCCGATGCTCCATCCAGTCGTCGTAGTGGAGCAGCGCCAAGCCATTCTTTCCCCACTTCTTACCCCAGGAGTTTTGAATAATGAAGCCGTCCGGGGTGTACCCCACCATCGCGAAGGCGTGCAGCCCTTTTGCTCGCTGTTGCGGAAGGATCCGCGGATAGGTCTCACCACGAAAACGGCGCAAGCTACCGGGATCCCACCCATCATGCACACCTGCGGAGGCCAAAACTGCATCACCTTCCGTGATCGCCGCCTGCATATGACTGACATCACTATCCACGATACGATAGTAGGCTCCGATTGGCCGCCGCTTGGCGTCCTCTGCACGTAAATCGGTAAATGCCCGATCTACCATCCACCGGCCGCCTTTGCTCCGATGACCGCGGGACGACCATTGTCTCTCAGATGTGACACCATGGTGATGCCACCCTTTCATCACACCCCGTGGACTCGTCCCGTCATAGTGTTCGCCTTTCCACTCGTCGTATCGCTTCGCAATCTCATAAAGCATTCGGGCACTCACTGGATCGAACCGTTCACTGCGGTGAGGTTCCTGCCCTTGGCTCCGTTGCATCATGCTCACATTGATCACTGTGGCCAATGCAAACCCAACACACGCGCCTTCTTCCCCCTGATCCAACACCGGTATACCATTGAGAGGATATTTGGCAGCCGGACAAATATCGAGCCCAGGCTCAAAAATGTAATCCCGTGCATCAGTGTCATCGGCACGCACATCCAGCGTTCGAAACAACGCAGTCTGTTGTCCTCGTGCAAAATTTACAACTGGCATCGTGTTCCTCCTTTGTCCGAGGCTGTCCTAAGTTACCCTTCCAAGTATGTTACCCACCAACTGCTGATCTTATGCCTTCTGCGAATTGAATCATCTGACCCCATTCCTCTTACAGGACACCCACAGATGGAGCAAGTCGGGCCGAGCAGAGGCCTATTTAGGTAGGAGTTCTGTTTTCAGGTGAGCATATGTCTCATGCTGGCAACGGGACATGGGCCAAGCGACGGCAGGAGCCGCTTTTTAGAGCCGATCCGATCACTTGATGCCGAGGAGCACCTCACGGATAAAAGGTGCCTATCGAAACGAGTAGGTTACCGCACCTCAAGGACACCGGAAGACGTTCCGACACGTGCGGACTCGGGCGTCGGATGCCTAAATTCCACAGAGGTGGGTATAACTACTTTACCTGTGCGGGACTTTCCGAATTAACCGAACCTGAACATACATTCCCACGCTCTTACAGGCAAGGTCATCCTTTGGATTGGGGTCGATCAAAGAGGTGTCTCTTGGTTTTGGATTTCTCTCAGAGATCAGCCTCCGGCCGGCTTCAGGCTGTCAGGAGGAACATTACCTGCCACACTGAGCCATGCGCCCCGGACCACTCTGTTCGCGCTGTTCGCAGAGGCATCGACGCTCTAACGACGATCCACAGTGTCGGAGACTTTGGCAACCTGGACAGCAGATCGTGGGATAGGCGAAACTAAAAGCGTGGATACGGGGTTGGGTCCGGTTATCTAGCTGATAAGATGTTGAATATTAATGGAAAGTAACTCGATTTGGTTCCAGGATTGAATCAACCTCTTGGTCAACGACGTCACCCAATACCCACTTTGGTCTGGTGAGTAAACTTATGCAATATGCACAGTATCTACGCCGTTCATGCGGACTCCGGATGGTTTGACATTATAGATGTGGAATGGTACCCTGCAAAACTCAACGTGCTTAATGTCCTCCCGCCTCGCGCTCTCCTATCGGTGAGTGCAGCTCTTGGGCGATCGGTCCTTTGGTACCGGTCGGTCGTTGTTCTGGGTGTTCTCTGGAAGATTGGCCGTTCTTATGGTTTGCGCATCGTTGTCTACCAAACCTCCGGACGACCTTGTGTCACGCAACAGGCGAGGGCCGCGAAAGGAAAATACTCCCATGAAGATGACTATGGCCTGGCGGGGTAATAAGAAAACTCGTAAACCGGTACGCGTGGCACATAAACCGAAAATCCGTTGGGATCAGCTCGGGTTCGCAGGTTCTCTCGACGATCAAGCCCCCACGTCTATCGAAGAAATTCGCTTACAAGTTACGGCACTCGCAAGTCGGGGGATCGGGGCAGATACCCGTGCCAGATCGGCTAAACAGGGCGCTTCCCCTGATAGCCTGAGCCACCGCAAGAGCGGCGAACAGAGGCCAAACCGGGCCGAA
>DAISKX010000314.1:0-4978 GCA_036820725.1 Nitrospiraceae bacterium | reverse complement strand
GGCTGGCCGTGTTGACGGTGACGCCGACCCGATCGAGTTCCGCCGTGATGGTGTTACTGCTGCCATAGGCCGGCGAGAGACTGATCCACGTGACACTGGTCTTGGGTTCCCACCGGTGTTGCGTGGTGCCGGTCTTTTGCAGATTGAGTGTCATGGTCGCACTCTGCCCTTTCGAGATCGTGGCGGCGAGGGACGGGGGTGTAACTTGAATGTTCTGTGCAAACGCAGACGTACTGGAGAATCCCACCTGTACGACTGCGACGATCAAAGTGAGAGCAAAAAGCTGCGACCGCTTTCCCTTGAGGAAGCAGAGATGCGGTCGTGATTCTTCGCTCATGACAAACACGTTCATGAAGTGGCCCCCTCAGTTAAGTCGACAGTGATTTGCGGTCCGGCCTTCCCGTCTCAGCAACTGTCGTGCCTTCCAAGCGAGGTCACATATCCGTAGACAAGGACTCGGCAAAATTGTCCCTTGCGTTGCACATTATCCGTACGTGGTCGATTGATTGGGGCACCTTAGTGGAAAAAAACTGCTACGGTCAAGAACTAATACGAGAGGAAAATGCTGCCTTGATGAGATGGGATCATCAATCCTGATGCGTGACGCCTTCGAATGCAGTGTAGGCGAACAACACTGCACTGTTCAAAATTGATTCACGCCATACTGTCGGTACGTGATTCAGTGGCCGGAGAGTGTTCCTGCATCTCTGCCCATTCGTCGCTAAGAACAACGTCCCAAGAAAGTAGTTGACGCACTGTAAGATCTTGCTGTATCAGAGAGCCGCCAAGGTGTGCCGGGTTTAAGTAGTAGTACCTGGAACTTGTCACCCGAGGGGCTGTTGTCGATTGATGTGGCCGTCCGTCTGGCTTCAGCGGGACAATGTCATGAAGTCTCCCGGCATGAAGAGAGTGATCTCCGGCTCTACAGGTCGATAGTTTGATCCGGTGGCGATTCAACAAGACGAGGCACCATGATGAGGAATCGACTCGGTGCACATCTCATTTGCTGTGTCGTGTTGGGGCTGATGTGCGGTTGGGCCGGAAATGCCCGGTCAGAGCTCAGTGATCAAGACACTCGGCCTCCATCCGAGGTGACCACTCAAGAGAATGGATTTCAGGTCGAGCCGGCTGATCACAACGTAGAAACTCGGCCGGAGGTGATGCAACCAGAAAATCTGCCTCCCGCCGAGCGGATCGATCAAGACCAGGGTTTCCGCTCCCAACCAGCCGCTCACAAAGCCCGCAGCTTCAAAAGCCTCGATTTTGGAGTGACCGGATGGTTTTCTCAGGGCCAGAGCGTGTGGAGCCACAATGCGTCCAACCTCGATCCCAATCTGGGAGATCCAACGTCCCGGCTGAAGTACAAGGACGTCGGAACCAATGTGCTTGAACTTAACGGGAAATTGCAGTTTAACAACCGGGTCTTCGTGCGGGGTAGTTTTGGGTTCTCCGATATCGGTGGCGGGCGGTTGACGGATGACGACTATCTCAGTGCTCAAGGCGCCGCGGCCTTTAACGCCGGCGTCAGTGGCGCGCACCGTTTCTCCCGTACGTTCAGCGATCTTGGCGGAAACAACAGGGCGGACATGTGGTATCTCATCGGCGAACTGGGACTCCTGACCCATGAGTTTCAGAAGAACAAGGGATTCGTGAACCTGTTCGTCGGATTTCAATACTGGCGGGAAAAGCAAGTGGGGAGGGGACTGAGACAGGTCGAATGTACCACCAGCGTGCTGTGCGATCCTCCCAATACGACCGGTTTCAATGGAGAACCGGTTATTACCAATAGACTTCAGTGGTACTCCGCACGACTCGGCACGGACGTTGAGTACCAGATCGCTCCACGGGTGAGTGTGGATGCCAAGCTCGTCTTCCTATTATCCCGGATGCACGATGAAGATATCCATAATTTACGCACCGACCTCGCTCAGAACCCAAGTTTTAAAATGAGCGGGGCTGGTGTGGGGACGAATGCGGATGTGAATTTGAAAGTTATGTTGCTCCAGGGGTTGTATTTTTCGGGAGGCTATCGAGTGTGGTTCAACAGTGTCTTGTGGGACAGGGACTGGAAGATCTACGGAGCCAATGGGACAAGCGCCACCGCACCACTGAACGAGTTTTATACGCTCCGGCACGGTCCGACGGTCAGTCTCAATTATGTGTTTTGATGTGGCGCTCCGTGCCTATCTGCCGCGCGAGGGCAGGGTCTCCTCCTCGTATTCAGTAAATAAACGGCGGGCTTCCGGGTGCAAAAGCTGCGGTTGTCCGTAAGGGATGCCGGCCGTTCTGAATAGAGGCGTGAGCTTGCTGTTGGGATGCAGATATCCTGCGCGCAGTGGGACGGACCGGCGCGTATGCCGGATCAAATGACAAGGCGTGGATCGAATCGATGTCAACCAGTCCGCGATGTCCTGCGGATTGCCTATTGAAGCCGACAGCAGAAGCAGGCGGGCCTGGCTCGGACAAAATATCAACGTTTCCTCCCAGACCACACCGCGCTCGGGGTCGGCGAGGTATTGTGATTCGTCGAGAATCACCAATCCCATCGTGTCCAATCGCACGTCGATTTCTCCTCCCGCTGCATCATAGAGCAGGTTCCGCAAGATCTCGGTCGTCATGATCAGCAGCGGGGCTTGTGCATTCTCGCGTCTGTCTCCCGTCAAAATGCCGACCCGGTCGATTCCAAACAATTTGGAAAATTCCGTATACTTCGTATTTGAGAGCGCCTTGAGCGGAGACGTATAGATGACGGTGCGGTTTTCGTGCATAGCTCTCCGGGCCGCTTCGATCGCCACATACGTCTTGCCGCTTCCTGTGGGAACGCTCACGATCACATCGGTGTCCGTAAGGCGCGCCAGCGCATCGAGTTGCCAGGGATCAGGTACGAAAGGCTGAGGCGGTGGAACCCCGATACCCTCGAGCCACATATGAAGCGAGACGGGGGGCTCATGATGATCCGGCTCCGCGGGTCTGGCCGGCCGGCGGTCCTTCTCCGAAGACATCGAGCGAGAGCGAACATCCTGATGCGTATCCGACCGGGGAGATGCCTTCCGGCTATTATGCTCCTGAATCACCGCCAAGAGATCGGACTCCAGACCGGGAAGATTCTGAACCGAGTGTCGCAAGAGTTGATCGATGAGTCGGCGTTTTCCCGCCCGAAAATGACGCGGGACTCTTCCACGCGCCAGGCGGTGCAGCAGGGACACGGGTTGTTGAGCGAGCAGTCGCTCCAGTTCTTCAGTCGTCATGGTATGTTTGTCATGCGTCTATCGGGGCTGCGCCCAGCACAAAACATCCATCGTCAAACGTCAGTCGTCAACCGGTGATCTCAACCGCAAGACGATTGACGCATGACGTGTCTCACATCGCTTCATCGATGGCGGTTGACGAATGACGTCCGCTCACGGCAGCTCCTCCAGCACGCCCCTTCGCATCGCGATCATCGCGCGTTCGGCCGTTTCGGCCAACGCCGGATGGCTGGCCTTGAGTGTGTGCAGCTGCGACAGGAATTCGAGTGTTCTCGCGAAGAGTCGATACATGTCTCCCTCAGCCATCGTCGTCGAACGCGAAAGGCCGATCCACGTCAGTGATGGATCGGCGACCCAGCGTTCAGTCAACGAGGCGACATCCGCGCGCAAGAGCGGCGGATCTTCATGTGGAATCAAGGACTCCGCCAGCTTCCGGACCTGGAAGAGTAACGTAAGAAGCCCGGATGTTCCTCGGGGGAACGCGCCGGGGCGGTCGTCGTCATGGGCGATACTCGCCATGATGGCTGCGAGGAGCGCTGGATCACCGCCGCTAAACGCTTCTGCCCTGATGAGTTCGGTGATCAACAGCGAGTGATCGATGCGAATCAGCCTGGCCCACTCTCCGTCTTCCGTGAGGTGCGCAGTGGGAGACAGGTAACCGAAATGCTGAAGGACCTCGATGCGTTCTTGAAAACGATGCCACAAGCTGGTGTGGAGCGCTTGAATGGCCTTGGTATGGCGTTGCATATCCTGTCGCATGCGCTGCGCCACCGCGTAGTCCTTCTGGCAAGCGTACCGCGACGGACAGGTCGGACAGGGAAAATCTCCCAACGTTTGTACGATCGATCCGTCAATGGCCTCCTCAGGCTCCTCCCGTGCAATAATCGGCAGAAGGGGAAGGCGGGGTGGAAGATCGGCGAGCTGATGCGTCAAGTGCTCGAAGCTGTCATGGGTGCACCAGGGATAGGTGGACGATTCGAGGCATTCCAATGTCCGATCAAAGATGTGGGTGATATGAGTCGCCGGACATTCGGTCACTCCACCGCCGGGGCGGAGCAATGTCACCATTGGGGCGCGTTGGCCTTTGCTGCGATAGTGGCGAAGGACAATGCCCCGTCCCTTGGCGAGGCCCACGACTCTGCCCGGAGTCAGGAACTGCAGCCTTGAGATCAACAGAGGCGATTCCGGAGGTCGAGCCGTGGTGCGCGGAGGTTTGTGCTTCCGGGCATGATCGAACACCTGCCATTGTGTAATCCAATCCGAGCAGACGCGAGGGCCATAGGGTTCCATCTGCGCACGTAAACTGTCCAGTTTCTGTTCGAGGACTTCGGCCCGCTGGTTCAATTGAAACTGCGCGAAGCTTTTGGCGAGAATCGGTTGGATTTGTTCGAGCGGATGAGCTTTCAAGAGATTGAGAACCATCGGATAGGAAATGACGAATTGACTGTCGATAGGCTCCGGCTGTCCGGTCAGGCCTTTCGTGATCACGGTCAAGTCGATATACGGTGAGGGTGTCACCACGGCGAAGCCGACAAGGTCTTTACCGCGCCGGCCGGCACGGCCCGCCAACTGCTGGATCTCGCTGTTCGTCAGATCGGTAAAGTCCCTGGCTTTGCGGATGCTCGATTGGGTGACGACGACGGTGCGTGCAGGAAAATCGACGCCTGCAGCAAGGGTCGTCGTGGCAAAGACTGCGTCGAGGCAGCCATTGCGCATGAGCTCTTCCACCA
>DAISKX010000313.1:0-4989 GCA_036820725.1 Nitrospiraceae bacterium | reverse complement strand
CGAGGCGGACCTGCGGTTGGAGTAGAAGCCGTCATGAAAAATGCGGGCTAATAAGCCCCCACGAGGGTCAGACAGGTGTCGACATATTCGGATTCGCCTTTGCGGCAGGCTTGATTCCGCTGCTCTCGATCGCTGTACAGCGTGACCACCATTTCGGCCAACGTGCTGTAGCAGTCTTGTTTGAACTGGCCATCGAGATGCCGACAAAACGCGAGGCCCGGATCCGGACTCGCATCGGTGAGAATAAAGTCCTTAACCGCCCCGATGAAGCACTGCCGCACCTGATCGCCTTTCCCCAGTCCGCATAACTCCGTGACCCGCTGTGGGTCACGCAAGGTAAAGCCGCTGATGTCCCTCCCCAGGCTTCGAAAACATGTGGTCTGATGGTCCCCGGTCACCCGTTCACATTGTGTGAACGCCTGGGCGAAATCGTAATTCAGAAACGTGAGGACCGCAGACGTTTGCATAAGGTAGCAGGACCGCAAATATTTTTCGCTCAGCGCTGTACAGGGATACAACAGATCCTGGGCATTCATGAAACTCGTGGCTGGGGTCTGATCGTGATGACGGTGCGCGTGTTGAGGCTGCCGTGCATTCTGGAACGTAACGATGTTTTCCATGAATACACCGCCGTAGCACGACTCCCGATCCCATTCGCTGGTCAAGTAGTCGCAATGGGCCAGGCTCTTCAGTACATCAAAACGAAATTGAATGGTCACGCCGTGTCCGATCCCGTGCAGACAGTTGTATCGCTTGAATAAAAAATCGGCAGCCGTTCCAGTTGCCGGGCAGAGAGACACGATATGTTGAGCCTCCACCGACGGCAGGCTGGTCAGATACGCCTGAAGCACGCCATGGTAGCACCCGGACCAGAAGACATCGCGACAATGTGCCATGGCTTCCACCGCACTGCCGTAGTGTGCAAACGACCGCTGGCCGAGGTGATGCACGAGGGGATGGGTCTCCCGCAGAGCATCGCTATCCTCTCTCGCAAACGTTTCCAGCAGCGATAACGCCTGTTCCGTCCCGCCCGTCTTGAGCGCGTCTTCGAGCTGTTGTTGAAAGCAGCTCATCTTCGCTTCAATCAGGGGAAGGCGACAGGTCTCTGGAACAGCCGCGTCGTTTGCCAGGACTGGTCCATAGGAGATCCCCCAGAGAATGAACGTCGTCGTCAGCCACAGATATCGCAATGTCACCCCTTTTCCCTCCTTGCCCAGGCTCTCGGCAAAGTGCCGTCTGACTTTTGGACATTTTAGGGTACTGGCTCGTACCTGCCTAGCAAAAAGCGGTCGCGTGCGGAATAGTGGGCACGACTCTCATCATTTGAGCCACTTCTCTCACCCGGTCTGTGTATGGTAGAAGACGTAGACCGTGCGCGTGACTGCGCCACCGACACCCACAAGAACGATGACCGATACGCCTCCTCCATCTGATTTCATTCGCGACATCGTCGCCACCGATCGCGCAACCGGGAAACACGGCGGGCGGGTAGTCACCCGTTTTCCCCCTGAACCCAATGGATACCTGCATATCGGACACGCCAAGTCCATCTGCCTCAATTTTGGCATCGCCAATGAGAATCCGGGCGGCATCTGCCATCTACGGATGGACGATACCAATCCAACGACTGAAGACCCTGAGTACGTTGACGCAATCCAAGCCGACGTCCGGTGGTTGGGGTTCGATTGGAAAGGACGCTTGTTTTATGCATCCGATTATTTTGATCAACTGTACGATTATGCCCTGACGCTGATCCGAAAAGGTCTGGCCTACGTCGACAGCTTGAGTGCGGATGAAATTCGGCAATATCGGGGTACCCTGACTGAAGCGGGCAGGGACAGCCCCCACAGGAGCCGCTCGATCGAGGAGAATCTCGACTTGTTGGGACGGATGCGAACCGGTGAATTACAGGATGGTTCCCACGTGCTTCGCGCCAAGATCGACATGGCCTCCCCCAATATCAATCTGCGCGATCCGGTGCTCTATCGCATCCGTCATGCCGTTCATTACCGGTGCGGAACTCGATGGTGCATTTTCCCGGCCTACGATTTTGCGCATCCTTTTTCAGACGCCATCGAAGGAGTGACTCATTCCATTTGCACCTTGGAGTTTCAGGATCACCGTCCGTTGTATGATTGGGTCGTGGAACACTGCGACACTCCGCATCGTCCCCAGCAGATCGAATTCGCCCGGTTGAACATGACCGATACAGTCATGAGCAAACGCAAACTGCTGGATCTGGTGGAACGCAAACTCGTGTCTGGTTGGGATGATCCTCGCTTGCCGACACTGAAGGGGCTGCGGCGACGCGGCTATACGCCGGACGCCATCCGTACTTTTTGTGAATCAATCGGTGTGGCCAAGCGCGATGCCGTCATCGAGGTGCAGCTCCTTGAACATTTTGTGCGGGAGGACTTGAATAAACACGCGCCTCGCGTCATGGGTGTCCTGCGTCCCCTACGACTCGTGATCGAGAATTATCCGGAACGTCAGGTTGAGCAGATAGATGCCGTCAACAATCCGGAAGATCCGTCCGCCGGCAGTAGGACTGTACCTTTTTCGCGCGTCGTCTATATCGAGCAGGATGATTTTCGGGAAGATCCGCCAAAACAGTTTTTTCGTCTCTCCCCTGGACATGAAGTGCGGCTCCGTTACGCGTACATCATCAAATGTACGGCCGTCGTGAAAGATCCATCGACCGGCGAAATCATTGAATTGCGCTGCACCTACGATCCTGACACAAAGAGGGGCGGCCCACAGGCTCAGCGAAAGGTCAAATCGACCATTCACTGGGTATCGGCCATCCATGCGATCGATGCTGAAGTCCGGCTGTATGACCGCCTTCTGCTTATCGAACCTTCCAAAGCGCCCCCGGATCAGGACTGGACGTCCTCTCTCAATCCCTCGTCGTTGGAACGGTTGACTGCCTGCAAGCTAGAACCCAGTTTGAAAAACTGCGGTCGCGGCAATCGGTATCAGTTTGAGCGACTGGGGTATTTTTGCGTCGATCCGGATTCCACCCCCGATCGGCCGGTGTTCAATCGGACCGTCTCGCTACGGGATACCTGGGCCAAGATCGAGAAGACACAGCAAGGCCGCGCATAGCCTCTCTGTGACGTGCGATCAATAGCCGCTGTTCCCTGCAGAAGTAGGACGCCTCCTGTCTTCTGCACGATTGTATTGCGCATTCGGTTCGGGGACAATGCCCTTCATACGAAGCAAGGGATTGAAACCGATCGGAGGACGCCATGGAACTGGACCGAGGATACCTAAGCAATACGGCATCTCATAATGAGTTCATGGAACGATTGGCGGTTCTGGAAGGTGCCGTCTCGAAAGCTCCCGAACCGATTCGGCCGATCTTATCGGGGATCCACCGTTCGGCTGTTTCCCTCCACAACATCCTTCAATCGATCGAGATCACTCCCCTCCTACCATCAACACCGTTTGGCAAACTCTCCTGCTTCGATTGTGGAACTACCACCATGGAATCTTTCCATACTTCGAAACAAGGGGGATACCATCTCTGCCCGGCCTGCTTTCAGCATCGCATCCGTACCGGCCGCGCTCGCACGGCGCACTAAAACGACGCGCTATTGCACGAGGGTGTCTACGGAACGATCCTCCATGCATCGCACGGTTCTCGCAGGCTATTGGTGTCTCTAGCCCGCATTATTCATGAGGTCCGCGACGCGACGGATAAGGACCGTCATGCTTGCGCACGGGCGCGAATCGGTGAGCACCCCGTGCCATAGTCTTACGTTTGTGAACGCCGCTGAGATGGTGAGGCGGCCGTGTCTTGTGAGCACCCAGTGTCTTCGTGAGGCGGCCGTGTTTTCGTGCGGAGACGCGAAGAAGGGAGGCATCCTTGAATAGGATATTGACCGACTGAGCGGCGAACCCGCCCGCCTGCATCTGATTCAGGCTTAAGAATCATCGGATCTACCTGCGGTCGGAGTAGGAGCCTTCATGAATGATGCGGGCTGAGAAGGCTGGTTATCTTGAAATCCCCGTGAATGTATGTCCCCAAAATTCGCAATAGCACCTCGATCCTAAGGCTCCACCGGATGAAGAGCAGGTTCCATAGTTCGTTTGACACCTATGTATCCCGCTTGCAATCGGCGATATCTCGCCATCCCCGTTCCTGATGTCCTCTAACGTTTGTGTCATACCATGAGTCGGTTCCTCGGCTGAGAGACCTAGAAATGCTTCCACCGCTCCATCATCTCTGCAGACTCGCTCCACCTGATCCTTCGTATACCCTTGCTGCTCGAGATAAGTGTGCCGTTCGACTGCACATGCGCTGGAAGCCTCGGCGTGCAGGACATCCCATGAAGGAAGAATCAGGCAGATCGCTATTGTGGATACCATGATCGTTCTCATTGCGACCTCCCTCATCAATCCAGGTGAATCGCGAGACCTCCCTGTTGACCATTGTTAGATCTGCAATGAAATTGATGAGCAACACCCGTACCACGTGTCCCTTCAATCGCAAAAGCAGAGCGGTGAGAGAAAGGACGACTGATTCCGCCGACTTAAATTCCAAGTAATCTTGCATGCCGGTAACACAATGCACGCTCTGAGGTATCAAAACTGATACTCCACGTATCCATTTCGATAATGCCGGCAGAGACGATGCCGGAAGTCAAAGCCGAATGCGTGCATTACGGATAGGCAGGATAAGAACATATAGATTCTTCACCCAGTCATCCTTCGTATGCGAACCAGGCCTTGCTGGAATTCGAAGAAGACAGAGACATCACGACGCAGGACATGAACAGAAGGGGAAACAGCCAGAGGGAGAACAAAACACTGGGCAACAATCTGACCACGCTTTTAATTCGGATCTGAAGGCCGTGGAGGAAATTGTAGGGAAAGACCGGTATGAGGTGTTGAACATGAACGCTGAATCATCTCCAGCGAACTCCTTGGCTGTCTGACCCTCCCCTGATTTCATAGACACCTCCCTAAGTGGGAGAATCATGAAAT
>DAISKX010000312.1:0-5009 GCA_036820725.1 Nitrospiraceae bacterium | reverse complement strand
ATAAGTATATGTCGGTAGAGGTGGTCGATGAAATCATGCGGAATCCGAACGCGATCAAGCTGGGCGGCGAGAAAAAGGAGATCACGATCTTCTTTTCCGACATCGCCGGGTTTACGACGATATCGGAGCGACTGCCGCCTGAGGAACTGGTGGCGTTACTCAACCGCTATCTGTCGGCGATGACCGACATCATCCGACGACACCGCGGCAATGTGAATAAATATTTGGGCGACGGGATCATGGCCTTATTCGGGGCACCTTTGGGGGAGTCGAATCACGCGACGCTCGCATGTTATGCCGCCCTTGATAGCCAGGCAGCGTTGACCGTCTTGCGGGACCAGTGGAGAAAGGATGGTCTTCCCGATATCGTCGCACGGGTCGGCATCAATGCAGGACCCTGCATTGTGGGGAATATGGGTTCGCAGACCAGACTGGAATATACCGTCATGGGTGATTGCGTGAATCTGGCGTCTCGCCTGGAAGGCGCCAACAAGTTCTACGACACCTTGATTTTACTGGGTCCCCGGACGGTCGAACTGGCGAAGAACGACATTGAAGTCCGGGAGGTAGACCTGTTACGTGTGAAGGGCAAAAATGAGCCTGTGGTCGTGTATGAATTGCTCGAACGAAAAGGTCAGCTCTCTCCGCAACGGATGAAAACCATCTCCATATATTCGGAAGGATTGGCGGCCTACAAGACCAGGGACTTCATCGCGGCCAAGGCTCGCTTCACCGAGGCCCTGGAACTGGATCCGGTCGACGGCCCGTCGCGCGTGTATCTCGAGCGATCGCTCGAATACGTGCAGGCGCCGCCGGCTAAAGGGTGGGACGGAGTGTATGTGCTGAAATCGAAATGACAAATGTGAGGAACAATGGAATGAAGAAATCTCTGTCACTAATTCGGGAAGGGATCGTGGCGCATGGATGCCGGTATGGGATGGCTATGGTACTAATCGTCGGGATGCTCGCCAGCCCCGCGTACGTCTGCGCAGAAACAGTGTATGTGCAGGCGAAGACGGCGCAACTACGCTCCGGCAAAACGTCGCTCGATTCCGTGGTGGCCAATGTGAAGTATGGTGAGGCTTTGGATGTCATGAGGCGTGATGGGAATTGGATTGAGGTGAAGACATTAGGGGGAACCAACGGGTGGATCTTTTCGAACAAAACATCCAGCTCGAAGCCATCAGGAAACAACGATACACTCGCCAGATTGGGACAAAGCATGAGGGGCGGGGATGCCTCTGCCACGACCGCATCAGCCGGAGCCAGGGGACTGGATAAGGCTTCGGAGGACTATGCCAATCGAGCCGGCATTTCGCAGCGTGACCGCGATGCCGTTGATCGGATGACTGCCTATCAGATCCCCGATCAAGACGTAGAAGAATTTCTGCGGGAAGGAGCGCTGGGCGAATATGGCAAGTAAACTTATGGTGTCGTCATTCGTTCTTGTTGCCGCGCTTGCGTGTGCCGGTTGTGCCGAGGTCCAACGGGCTGCCGAGGACGCGGCGCGGAAATCCGGCAACCCCCGTTTGGCAGGGGCCATCCGCGGAACGGGGACACTGGTGGGGGGCTTTTTGCCGATCGGTTATGAGGAAGAAAAATCCATCGGAGAGGCCATCGCCCTTCAGGTCATCGCGCGATACGGCGGGATTGCAGATCAGCCGGAACTCGTGCGCTACGTCAATCTGGTCGGAAAAGCGGTGGCCAATACCTCGGACCGGCCGGACATCCCCTATCACGTTGCCGTCCTGAATCATGACTCCATTAACGCCTTTGCCGCGCCGGCCGGATATATTTTTGTTACACGCGGACTGTTGCGACAGATTCACAACGAGGCTGAACTGGCGGCCGTTCTGGGACATGAGATTGCCCATATCAGCCAGAAGCACATCCTCGACGTGATTCAACGCAGCAAACAAATTGCAGGGATCAGCGAGGCTGGTTTGGCGTATGCAGCCAAGGATCCCGCCGCCTTCAAAAGCGTCATCGACAATTCGGTCAAGAAATTACTGGACGAGGGGTTGGATCAGGACAAGGAAACAGAAGCCGATGCGCTCGGAGACATGTTTGCCACGCGGGTGGGATACGACGCAGGCGCCTATGTCGCTCTGTTGACCCGTTTGCGCGAACTCAAAGGGGACGATCGTGCGTTTTTCAAGACGCATCCGAATTTTTCCGCTCGCATCCAGGCGGTTCAGCAAGTCATCCAGGCCAACAATTTGAAAGCGAACGGCATCCTCCTGGCCGACCGGTTTGGACGGATGGCGAAGAAAATCTGACCGACCGGACGCGATGCGTCCGGATCGACCGGTTAGTTGGAATCGAGAGGAAGACGGAGTTCCAGCAGTCGAGAGAGAATCTGTAAGCGGACCGGTTGCTCGGCAAGTGAGCCGGCAACGATAGTGACCTCAGGAAGTGGCGACGGTCCTGCTTCAAGCGCCCCGATGGCTTTCCCCCTCTCTTCCCCTTCGTTCAGTTCCGGTACCGACACCACAACCGGCATGCCTGGTTCGATGATATCGCGGGCGCTAAGAAAGCCTCGAAGGTGGGCTCGATCCGTTTCAGATAAGCCGGGAAGGACAACGATGGCCCCGACGGACCCCGGCACACACTGTTCCCAGACGGACCAGAATCGCCGTTCTCCGCGAACCGCGGCCAGATGCAGAGCCGTCCGGGCGGACAGACGAACTCGTCCAATCTCCTGGCGATACGAAAAGGGTGGTTCCCGTGTCTCCAACGCCGCCCATCTGGCCGGGGAAAGGTCCATCACCAGGGCTTGAATCAGATCGCTCGTGGCGGCCGCAGCCGTTCCGACGACAAGCATGCGAAGGATGCGGGGTTTTGCAGATTGGAACTGGGACTCTGGAGACTCCTGTGCGACCGATTCCAATTGTGCCAGAAGGCGTCCGATCGGAGAGTCATCGGCGGCAGGTTCGACGTGGCCTGACGCGTCAGGTGATTGATCTGCAAGCCTGTGCTCATGTTCCATGAGCAACTGGAGGTCTTCGAATAACAGATGCGCCATGCTGGCCGTGATCGGTGCCATATCCGGTACGGCATCGGGCACAAATACAAAGCGGCCTGTTTTCCAACCCAACAAACGAAACAGGGGTTCTTCCCGTACCGGTGAACGAATATCGGCTTCGACGATGATACCGTCCTTCAGATACAACGTTCCTGTGCGTTCACCATGACTCAGGACAAGCGCTCCTGTCTTTTGCTCCAGTTCCAACGCTTGGATGAGATCGAGGAGATCGATGTCGTCGATCCGGCCGTTCATTCCGATTCGCTCGAATGAAAGACTCCTCGCCTGCTCGATGCGCTCCATCGCCGTGTCCACGCTCTGCATGACCCGCTCCAGCGAACAGGGCTTGGTCAGATAGTCGTCGGCTCCGATGCGTCGGCCCTTCAGCCGCTCCGTTTCGTGGTCCCGGGCCGTCAGAAAAATAAATGGAATCGCGCGGGTTGATGCATTGCGACGAAGCTGTCGGCAGAGTTCGTACCCATCCATCCCCGGCATTGTGATGTCGGCAATGATCAGGTCCGGCCTGTGTGTTTCAATTCTCTGAATCGCCTCTTGTCCATTCAATGCCGTGTCGACCTCGCATTGGTGCCTGCGAAGGTACAGTGAGAGGACGCGCAGCCACCTCGGCTCATCATCTGCGACCAGGATTTTCGGTTTGGCCGAGTGGTGAAGGTCCGGGAGCATCATGGTCACCGGCGTCAGGGAGGAGTAAATATGTCTCGGCGACAGAGGCCGGACATGCAGCGCGAACGAGCCGGTTCCAGCGGATCAGGTCCGTATGGACGGCTGTCCCACGCCGTGAACGACATCGTCGGTGATGATCACGGACTTGACGCCTTCCAATGCGGGAATCTCGTACATCAAGTCCAGCATGACTTCTTCCAGAATGGCCCGTAGCGCGCGAGCTCCGGTCCTGAGTGACCGGGCCCTGTGCGCGACCGCTTTGATCGCCGGTTCCGTGAATTGAAGCTCGATGTGCTCCAGTTCGAACAGGGCCTGGTATTGCTTCACCAATGAATTCCTCGGTTCCGTCAGCACGCGAACGAGCGCATCGTCGTCCAGATCGGTCAGGGTGGTGAGGACGGGAAATCGCCCGACAAACTCCGGAATGAGGCCATATTTCAACAGGTCATCGGGTTGGAGGAGTTCCAGCAGGCCGCCGGGGTTCGAGTTGAGACGCGGGGCGATGTCGGCACCAAAGCCAAGCCGTTTTTGTGTCGTACGCTGGCCGATGATCTGGTCCAATCCGACGAACGCACCGCCGCAAATAAACAGGATGTTGGAGGTGTCCACGCGCAGATATTCCTGTTCGGGATGTTTTCGACCGCCTTTCGGGGGCACATTACAGATCGTGCCTTCCACCAGTTTGAGCAGCGCCTGTTGGACGCCTTCGCCGGACACATCGCGTGTGAGCGACGCGCTCTCCGACTTCCGGCTGATCTTGTCGATTTCGTCGATGTAAATGATTCCCGTCTCGGCGCGCTTGAGATCGTACTCGCACGATTGCAGAAGCTTGAGCACGACGTTTTCGACGTCTTCACCGACGTAGCCGGCTTCCGTCAATGTGGTGGCGTCCGCGATGGCGAACGGGACATGAAGAATCTTGGCGAGCGTTTGAGAGAGTAGGGTTTTGCCGGTTCCGGTCGGCCCGATCATCAGAATATTGTTTTTTTGAATCTCGATCCCTTTGAGCCGGTCCCGGCTCAGAATGCGCTTGTAATGATTGTGGACGGCGACGGACAGGACTTTCTTGGCTTGATCCTGTCCAATGACGTACTCGTCAAGCACCCGCTTGATCTCGGTGGGTTTGGGCAGCAGAAATGCAGCGCTGTCGGTCTTCGAAGCTTGCTCCGCCTGTTCATCCAGAAGGAATGTCGAACAGAGCGTGACGCATTCATTGCAGATCAGCAGGGTGGAATCGGCCTGACAGGAACCGCACTGGTGGCTGGCGGGACTTTGAATCAAACTTTTGACGGTGCCTTGC